>DATFHW010000026.1:0-20873 GCA_035247965.1 Saccharimonadales bacterium (SeqCode)
GCCGTCCGTACCGCAAACCGACACAGGTGCTCAGGTCGAGTAGACCAAGGTGTACGAGTGATTCTTCGTCAAGGAACTCGGCAAACAAGCGTCCGTAACTTCGGAATAAGGACTGCCCTGCCGCCTTGAAGCTAAGTTTGCTTGCCTCGCGAGAGGGAAGCAGCTCAAGCAACAACATTACTAAACTGTTTAAGCGCCCTAGTGGGCTTGTAAACAGTTTAGATTCTTGGCTTCAAAGCGGCAGGGCCGCAGCTAAGGAACCCATGGAACTGTTTACCAAAAACACAGGTCTCTGCTAACACGAAAGTGGATGTATAGGGGCTGACTCCTGCCCGGTGCTGGAAGGTTAAGGGGATATGTATTACGCATTGAACTGAAGCCCCAGTGAACGGCGGCGGTAACTATAACCGTCCTAAGGTAGCGAAATTCCTTGTCAGGTAAGTTCTGACCCGCACGAATGGAGTAATCATATGGGTACTGTCTCGACGAAGAGCTCGGTGAAAGTGCATTGACGGTAAAGATGCCGTCTGTCCGCAGCAGGACGAAAAGACCCCGTGGAGCTTTACTACAGTTTGGCATTGGATCGGGGATATACATGTGTAGCATAGGAGGGAGACTTTGAAGCCCAGGCGCTAGCTTGGGTGGAGTCACCGGTGAAATACCTCCCTTGTATATTCTCTATTCTTACCTGGGCCATTAACTTTTCATGAGACTCATCGACATTTCCTCTAAACGCGCTATCGCGCTCGGGCTTTTCGCGCCGGGCAGCGTTTATCGGAAACATCGATGAGCTTTACATCGTGGATGGTTACTGGTTCGGGAACAGTGTCTGATGGGTAGTTTAACTGGGGCGGTTGCCTCCTAAAGAGTATCGGAGGCGTTCAAAGGTTGGCTAGGTACGGATGGAAATCGTATCGGTAGTGTATACGCACAAGCCAGCTTGACTGCGAGACCTACAAGTCGAGCAGGGACGAAAGTCGGAGTAAGTGATCCGCTGATTTTGACCTTTTAGGTCATTGAGAGTGGTATCTACAGCGCAAACGGATAAAAGTTACCCCGGGGATAACAGGCTTATAGCGCCCAATAGTTCACATAGACGGCGCTGTTTGGCACCTCGATGTCGGCTCATCTCATCCTGGAGGGGGAGCACCTTCCAAGGGTCGGGCTGTTCGCCCGTTAAAGAGGTACGTGAGCTGGGTTCAGAACGTCGTGAGACAGTTCGGTTTATATCCGCTGTGGACGCAAGGAAATTTGAGGGAATTTGCCCCTAGTACGAGAGGACCGGGGTGAACGCACCGCTGGTGTACCAGTTGTCATACCAATGGCATGGCTGGGTAGCTATGTGCGGAGCAGATAAGCGCTGAAAGCATATTAAGCGCGAAACTGATCCCAAGATTAGATTTCCCTATGAGGACACTGAAAGACGATCAGTTTGATAGGCGCAAGGTGGAAGTACGGTAACGTATGGAGCCGAAGCGTACTAATAGTCCCATCGACTTTTTATGATCTCTCATTCGATCACCCCCGTTGGTGGTAGGAATGAGAGAATGCTTTGACTAGTTATTGGTGTTTATCATAAGATAGATAAACAACCCGTTTGTTTTACAAACGCTTTTACATTGATTAATTTTTGAATCGTGCACCGATTATGGACATCGATTGTGCCGACCATTGTGGGTCGGTGTAATCGGTGCCCATGGCGTGAGGGAAACACCTGTTCCCATGTCGAACACAGCAGTTAAGCCTCACAGCGGTTACAATACTTGGGTCATCAAGCCCTGGGAAAATAGCACGGTGCCGAATTATATAAAAGCCATCCGAGTAGGATGGCTTTTATCTTTTTATACGAATATATTCCAGCAGCTTTTAAGGCTAGGACTCCTCTTATGCTATATATTGACATTAGCATGTTACTGTGTTATCATATATATAATTTCGTGAGAAAGTAGAGGGCCCCACTTGCGTGCGGCCTTTTTGCTTCTCGAGAGAACGAAAGCCAAAGAAGGAGTTTTATTATGGCAGGTACACCTAAGGGCGGCGCTGCAGCCGCCGAGACCAACAAGAAAAAGTACGGTCCTGACTTTTACGCACGCATCGGTGCTATGGGCGGTAAGAAGGGAACCACTGGTGGTTTCTTCGCTAACCGTGACCTCGCTCGCGAAGCTGGTCGTAAGGGCGGTCGTATTTCACGCCGCACCAAGAACGTTGAAGTTGACGCAAAAGACGTTAGCCAAGACGACTTGAAGCTTGCAGCCTAACAAGGGCGCACAATATAAAATAAGGCAGCTACATAGGCTGTCTTATTTTTGTTGGAGACGTCTGTAAGGCCTACAGAAACGCTCTTTGGTCACGTTCCAGGTATTTGCACAATTGATGCACGAATACATGTCCAGGCTTTTCTGTATACCCTGCAAGCGACAGGCGGGGCAGATACTTCGCTTATGAAGCCAGTCACGATATGAATCGAGACAGTTCTCGATAAAAGTGCGGTCGATCACCACATCATATTTATGGCTAAGAGCTACCGCTTTTTCCCAGGCCTCGACCTCTTTTTGCAACAGGTCGATGTCTGAATTATAAGTGGTGTGATCCAGTAAGCCATGGCTCACTTCGTGCAAAAGACTCCAGGGGTCGCTTTTGGTCTTAGACGCAATGTAGGTAACCTGGCGCTTCTTTGGAGACCAGACAAAAACCGTACCCTCTTTGAGTGTAATGGTGGGGTTGTCAGACTGCAGCTTTTGAACGAGACCGTGCATGTTTTTCCTTAGCCAACAGGTAACATCCGTACGCCACGGCTTCTTCTGGCCGTTGCGCGCGCCTGAGCGCCGGAACTTTGGTCAGGGGAGTGCTAAAGTGCTTCATTTCTTCTTTAATGTAGGGCGCAAACTGGTCAAAATATGTGCTCACGCCACCACCGAGCACGATGACATCTGGCTGAATAATTGCGCTGAGGTCAGTAAGACCTGTTGCAATATCGCGAGCTATAACACGCCAGGTTTTGATATCTGTGATATCCTGCGCTCGCTTTCCAAAACGTCGCACAATAGCACTGCCAGATGCAAACTTCTCCCACATCTGCCGGCGTCCGTGGTGCTCTAGAACAATGTGGCCACCTTCGGAATCTGCAAAATCTGGATCAATCTGCTGGTCTATAATCACCCCCGTTCCAATGCCGGTGCTAATCGTGACGTACAAAACTTTAGAAAACTCGTCTTGAAGCAGTTCTGCCTCTGACAGTCCCGCCAAATTAGCATCGTTTTCGATATACACGGGACAATCTGTAATGCGTTCTATATCTTTGACGATCGATACGTTCTGCCATGGCAGATTCCCAAAAGCTATTCCCGTTCCGTGGTCACGGTCTACGAGTCCTGGAAGTGCCACTCCAGCTGCCACAAAGTGTTTTGTAGACAAATCCGCAACGCTCTTGGCAATCTGACGGATAAACAAGCGGTAATCGCGCGGCGTCAAAAATCGGAGCTGCTCACGCAACGTGCCGTCTTTGTCAAAACATGTGACAAGCGTTTTGGTCCCCCCGATATCGATCGCCAAGTACATATTGATTTTATTTTAGCACGACCACGCCTAAGATTTCGCTGAACTTTGACCAATAGAAGTAAAACAGGTATAATGGTACTAATCTTGCACTCTATCTGTGAGGAGAGAGTGACAGAAATACATTACGAAGGAGGCATGGTTTACATGTCAAAAAATACTATATCAATGGACGAGCTTCTTGCTCAAAGCGACGCTAAGCACTTAGAAAGTGGTGAAGTTGTTGAGGGCGTAGTTAGTTCTGTAAAGAAACACGAAGTCTGGATCGATCTGGGCGCTAAAGGTGTTGGTGTTGTTGTGCGCCGCGAAATCGGTCACGGCCAACAACTTGAGGTAGGTCAGAAGGTAACGGTAAGTGTTATCGACCCTGAACTCGAAGAGGGTTACGCGCTGCTCAGCATGAAGCGAGCTGCCAAGGACCGCGGTTGGGACGAACTCAAGCGTATCTTCGAAGCTCAAGAGATTATCGAGGTTACACCTTACGACGCAAACCGTGGCGGTTTGCTTGTAGAGCTCGAAGGCATTCGTGGTTTCTTGCCAGTTTCACAACTGGCTGCTGGTCACTACCCACGCGTATCTGGCGCTGATAAGGATGAAATCCTGCAGAAGCTAAACGCTTTGGTAAACAAGCAGATTCGTGTTCGCGTTCTTGACGTGAGCCGCAAAGACAACAAGCTGATCTTCTCTGAGAAGGAAGCTGTTAAAGACGACATGCAGGCACGTTTTGCACAACTGAAGGTTGGCGACGTTGTTGAAGGTGTGGTAACTGGTGTTATCGACTTCGGCGCATTCGTAAACGTTGACGGCATCGAAGGCCTGATCCACATTTCTGAAATTTCTTGGGAACGTGTTGAAGACCCACGCAAGTACGTTAAGGTTGGCGACACTGTTAAAGCAAAAATCATTGCTATCGACAAAGACCGCCTGAGCCTGAGCCTCAAGCAGATGACTGAAGATCCATGGCTGAAAGAAGTTAAGGCTTTCAGCAAGGGCGACATCGTAGAAGGCAAAATTACTCGAATTACCCCATTCGGCGCATTCGTGCAATTGAGCCCTTCAGTTGAAGCTTTAGTACACGTCTCAGAGATGAGCGATGATGAAACTGTTGACCCTCAGCAGATCTTCCAGCTCAACGAAAAGAAGCAGTTCAAGGTACTCGACATTGACGTTGAGAACCGTAAAATTGCTTTGAGCCTCAAAAGCGCTAAGTAGTTCGTAACTGTTTTATAACGCCGTTCTAACGGTAGAAAGGGGTGCCTTCTCATGGCTCGTACTATCGAAATTGAAGACATGACAACCGTAGGCACTCTTGCCGAAAAATTGATGCTGCCAGTAACCAAGCTTATTGGCGAGCTGATGAAGAACGGCGTTATGGCCACGGTTAACGAGCGTATCGACTTCGATACGGCCCAGATTATTGTCGAAGAACTTGGTCTGGATGTTTCACTCAAGAAAAAGACGGTTGAGGCTGTTGCGCCCACGCGTGTTAAGCGCGAACATGGCGACAATGCCACACCGCGCCCGCCAGTAGTGGCCGTTATGGGTCACGTTGATCACGGTAAAACCAGCCTGCTGGACGCTATTCGTGGCGCGCAGGTTGCCAAAGGTGAAGCCGGTGGTATCACGCAGCACATTTCTGCGTATCAAATTAAGCACAATGACCGTCCGATCACCTTCTTGGACACTCCTGGCCACGAAGCTTTTGCAGCTATCCGCGAGCACGGTGCCCATCTAACTGACATTGCAGTGATTGTTGTTGCAGCCGATGATGGCATTAAGCCACAGACGCTTGAAGCCATTCGCTTTGCCCGCAAAGCTGGTGTAAAAATGGTGATTGCCATCAATAAAATTGATAAAGAAGGTGCGGACAGCAATCGTATCAAGCAGCAGCTGGCTGAACAAGAATTGCTACCAGAAGAGTGGGGCGGCGACACGGTAATCGTAGAAGTTTCAGCCAAAACCAAACAGGGCATCGATAATTTGCTCGACATGCTATTCCTGGTAAGTGATGTAGAAGACTTGCGTGCAGACGCAACTGTTTCTGCGACCGGTCTGATTATTGAGGCTCACATGGAACAGGGCCGCGGCCCAATTGCAAACGCGCTGATCGAAGAGGGAACACTACATGTTGGTGATTTTGTTGTTGCAGGAACAACGTACGCTAAAGTACGCGTACTCCAAGATAGCGCAGACAAGTCGATCAAACAAGCAACCCCTTCCACGCCTGTTGTAATTACTGGTTTCAAGACGCTTCCTGAATTTGGTGATGAATTCCATGTTGTGAAAAATGAAAAAGAAGCTCGAGCTCAGGCTGAGCAGGCTGCTATTAACCAAAAAGCAAGTTCGGGCAACGGGGGCATGAGCAGTAGTGAATTGATTCGCATCATTAACCGCAACAACCAAATGCAAAATCTGAATATTATTGTTCGTGCTGACGTGCAAGGTTCACTGACATCTGTTATCGACAGTCTCAAGGCGCTCGACACCGATGAGGTTGCCGTGCATGTTGTAAGTTCTGGCGTGGGTGCCGTAACAGAAAACGACTTACACCTGGCACACACTAGTAGCTCAGTAATTTACGGGTTCAACGTGCAAGTGCCAACCAACATTAAGCGCCTGGCAAGTCGTGACAAAGTGAATATCAAGCTCTACAACGTCATTTATGAGTTAATTGACGACGTTAAGGTTGCGCTGAGCGGATTACTGGCCCCAGAAGTGGTCGAAAATGACCTTGGACGACTTGTCGTACGTGGTATTTTCAAAACCACCAAAACAGAAGTTATCTGCGGCGGCGAAGTCACCAAGGGCAAGCTTGTTACGCCGTCTCTGGCGCGCGTTATGCGCGATGGCGAACAACTAGCCGAAGTTGAAATTACAAACCTCAAGCGTGGCCCACAAGACGCCAAAGAAGTATTTGAAGGCGAGATGTGCGGTTTAAGCTTTAAGACCACCTCTCGTATTGATGTCCAAGAGGGCGACCACATTGAATTGTTTACTAGGGAGATGGTTGACCGCACATTGTAGTCGCCTCTTTGAACGAAGCGTGATAACATACTAAGTGAACAAGGAGCACGCATGATCAAGCTTGACGACAACCTACTGACAGAACTCGGACTTCAAAGTCTTCCTGCTGAGGATAAGAAGGCGCTGCTTCGCCACATTTATGAAACGCTCGAAATGCGCGTTGGAACAACGCTGGCTCGCCAGATGACCGATGCGCAGCTTGATGAATTTGAAAGCTTTATCAACAGTAACGATGAAGCTGGTGCGCTCCGTTGGCTCGAGACAAATTTTCCTAACTACAAAGACGTGGTAGCCCAGGAGTTTGAAGTCCTTAAAGCCGAAGTGCGTCAATCAGCACCTCAGATTATGGCCAGTGCTGGCAGCGCGACTCCTGCTGCTATGCCGCCGCAACAACCGCAGCAAATGGCTGCTGAGATGCAGCCTCAAATGGCCGTCCCGACACCTCAACCAGTCGCAGAGCCACAGTATCCACAATACCAACAGCCACAGCCCATGCAGCAGCAGACTCAACAACAATATGCCGTTCCGCAAGCGTATGATGTGCAGCAGCCATATGCTCCTGTAGCTGCTCAGCCTATGCAAACTGCTCAGCAGCCCGTACAGGCTGATTACCAGCAGTATCAACCACAACAGCCCGCAGCAGCTCAGCCACAGCCCATGCAGCAGTTCGAGCCTATAGCCCAACAGCAGCAGCCTTACGCCGCAAATCCACAATATCCACAGCCCGTAACTCCATCACCGTATCAACAGCCCATGCAGCAGCAACAGGCTCAACCACAACAGCCTCAGCAACCATTTGATCAAAACCAATTTGGTCAAGCTGCGTAAAGCAGAGCTACAAAAGATTACCGTAACCGGCCAGGAATGCTTGGCCGGTCATTTCTTTTTTGCCGGCCGGCTTTAGGCTATCGATAATAAGTGCATCTTTGCCACAATATACCACGAGCTGCTTGCTGAGTTTTACGGCGTTTCCTGGCTCACCGGAAGCTTCAAGGACATGAGCAGCAGTAATTACAACGTCGTGCTTTGCAAGCGTTGTGCTGCTTTTTGGCCATTCAATAAAGGCGCGAATTTCGCGCTCAATTTGGTCGGCTGGCTTTGACCAATCTATCGCGCCGTCTTCTTTAGTAAGTTTGCGCGAATAGGTAGCGTCTGCAACGTTGTCCTGTGGTTTTGCTATGATGCTACCCGAGGCGTAGGCTGGCACCACCTCTTGAAGTAATACATCGCTCAGTTCAATAAGGTCGTGTGTAAGTTCAGGCGTGGTAATTCGTGGGGGTAAAGGGTACGCGCCATAAGCTAGGATCGGCCCCTCGTCCATGCCGGCAGTTAACAGCATAAGACTGACGCCGGTTTCTTTTTGGCCACTCAAAATAGAAAAGGTAATAGGGTCGGCGCCACGCCACTGTGGCAATAGGGAAAAGTGGCTATTGATAATACCAAGAGGGAAGTAGTCAATTGCTGTTTGCGATACGATAATCCCGAAATCAATGAGGATCGCAAGGGTGCTCGTAAAAGGTTTACTCGCAATTAATTCGTCCAACGTTCTTTTATTAACAACAGTATGAACGGGAAGGCCAAGCTCCTCGGCTGCTTCAATAACAGGTACGGATCCTTTGTGATGAGCAGCACGTGGTTTTGTTACAACGGATTCAATAGTAAAATTATTGTTCAATAGCCGTAAGCTGGCTGCTGCTACCGGACCACTACCAAAGAATACTACTGGCAAGGATGTCTTTGTCATAGTCGAGCTCCTCTAGGTGGCCGTCGTCTTTCAAGCGGAAGAACGCTTTACTGTTGTCTTTGATTCGGTCGATGAAGACGATACCGTTTGTGTGGTCGATTTCGTGTTGGAAGATACGCGCCAGAAAGCCTTCAGCGGTGACACGAAATTCCTGACCATCTTCATCTTGTGCTTTGACGCGAACCTTGGTGTGACGCGGAACTTTACCGTATACATCAGGTACACTCAGACAGCCTTCGTAATCTTCCTCGACAACACCTTCGTATTTTGTGATTACAGGATTAATAAAAACACTAAAAGTATGATCGTCTTTGTTGTCAAAATCATTACGAATTACGACAATTCTAAGAAGTTGGTCAACCTGAACGGCGGCAAGCGCGACGCCAACTTCGTGTTCACGACTATTTTCCCAGTCAATTGTAGCTAGCTTCATGTTTTCGATCAGTTTTTTAACTGATTCGTCTACGATGCCAATCTTTTTAGACCGTTCGCGTAAGTGTTTGTTCGGTAGGGAGATTATGTCATCTTTAGTCATCTTCGACAGTATAGCGTATCTGTACTGCGTATTACAACAGATTCATGGGGTCAATGTCGTGGTACCAGTTGGCGGGTAGAAGCTTCAGTGCCTCAAGAAGCGCGCTTCTATTTTTGGCTTTCAAAACGAGCTGCCATTGGTAGCCGTTGTTATTTTTTTCATGAAATGCCGGGGCAGGGCCGTCCACCTCAATTCGTAGGCCAGAGTGTCGCAAAGTGGTAGCAAGCTTTTCGGCTGCCTTCTGAGCACTTTTTTGAGTACTTCGCTTGCACCACAGTTTTGCCAGATAGCAGAATGGTGGAAATGTAAATTGTTCACGCTCTCGCAGTTCATCGCCGTAAAAAAGATCCCAGTTATTGGACAACGCAGCTCGCAGCAGAGGGCTCTCAGGGGAATAGGTTTGTACCACTACTGTACTGTCACGGTGTCCACGACCAACGCGCCCAATCACCTGGTTCAAGAGTTGATATGTCCGTTCATGAGAGCTGAAATCTGGAACGTATAGGCTGGTATCTGCAATGACTACCCCAACGAGCCCAAGTTTTGGCAGATCAAGGCCCTTGGCCAACGTTTGTGTCCCTACCAAAATATCTACGGCCCCAGCCTTAACGTCGTCATAATGGACCTCTAGGCGCTCACCGTGCTTGTTGTCGGTATCGAATCGCATAATTTTTCGGTCGGGGAAGAGGCGCTGCGCTTCGTCGGCCACCGCTTTTGTGCCGATACTGCGAAAAGTTACCGAAGTATTACCACACTCGGGACAGGCAGTGGGTGGTGAAGCACGAAATTCGCAGCTATGACACCGAATACTATGTGTATCGCCGTGGTAGGTAAGTGGTAAATCGCAGTGTGGGCACAAAGCTTGCCAGCCACATTCGTCGCACAAGATAACTCGAGCCGTGCCGCGTCTGTTTAAAAACAAAAGGACCTGCTCGTTCTTGGCCAGTGTTGCCTCGACTTGCCTTATGAGCTCGTCCGATAAAAAGGATTTTCGGCTGAACCGAGCTTTGTCACGGAGATCAACAGTAATAGTTCGTCGCCCATGAGTATTGCCGGAGGCGGTCGAGGTCATACGAATAACTGGCCGTTGCTTGCTTTGTGCAGTAAAGTAATCGGTCACGAGTGGTGTTGCCGAGCCCAGAATTAGAGGTGATTTATGCAGATTCGCCAAATAGCCAGCTACATGCGATGCGTGATAATAAGGGCTTTGGTCTTGCTTGTACGCTGATTCGTGAGCCTCGTCCAAAACAATAAGTCCTACATTCTTAACAGGGCTGAAAAGAATAGAGCGCGGTCCAATAATAACAACGGGTTTAGTTTCTTTGAGCACAGTTGTCCATAATTTTTGGCGTACAGATTCCGATAACTGAGAGTGCATAACAACTACGCGCTCCCCGAAAATACTTTTGAAGTCGGCCGCTAACTGTGACGTCAGGCCAATTTCAGGCGTCAAAACGAATACCGATCTTCCCTTGGCCATACTTTTTTTGGCCAACTCAATATAAACGCGAGTTTTACCGGTACCGGTGTCACCATGCAAAATATGCATACCCGCGGGACCAATTTGCGAGATTGCCTCTGTCTGGTCCTTGGTTAGGTCAGGCAGATTATAGGCTTCAGTTGCCATGTCTGGGAGCGGCTTTGTTGGCCGCTTGGGGAAGTCACGCGGCAATATCTGCTGCATTATAGTGCCCAGCGGCGCTGCGTAATATTTGTGCATCCACAGTGTCAAATCAATGAGCTCTTGGGGGATAATGGGCAGTTCAAGAACCTCATTAAGAGGTTTAACGGCAAATTTTGGTTTACTGGTTGATGTTTTGGTTACAATTCCCAACACGATTTTTTTTCGTAATGGGATGCGGACGATTTGACCTACGTTAACAGATGACTCACAACCATAAGTGAGCGCCTCAGAACCACGGTATCCCGGGTCTGCGACCAAAACTTCAACAAACTGCATGGTTGCATTATAGTTTCAATAGTTTAAAATATATAGGTATAAAAGTTGAAATGACTGACGGGTTTCTTTATACTGAGTACCGGGTTCGTTGTTCTAATAACAATAAAGTTTTAAATTATGCTAGATGTATTCATCACTTCAAGAGTTCGCCGCAAGATCATCGTGATCTATGCTAAGTATCCTGACTTCAAGACGCACGTCCGAGGTCTGGCTAAGTTAATCAAGGAAGACGCCGGAAATATCCAGCGCGAATTAAAGCGACTAGAGAAGGTGGGCTTTCTGATATCTGAAAAGCAAGGTAACACAAAAATCTACCACACCAATAAGCAATTTCCAATCTTTAAGGAATTACAGAGTATCGTGCTGAAAAGTCAGCGTGCGAGCCAGAAAAAACAAGTTCTGTAAGATAGAGCTTGCAAATTTATCCCTGTTACAGTAGAATAAGAATTGAAATGATCCAAGTTACACGTAAAGACTCAAAAGAATCACTAGAAAACTTGCTGCGTCGCTTTAATCGCAAAGTTCAGCAGGCTGGTACGGTTGCTGTTGTTAAACAGTCTCAGTACTTCGAAAAGCCAATGAGCAAGCGCGAGCGCCGGGCAAAGGCTATCATCCGCTCACAGCGTAAGGCTCTTAAGCTTAAGAAGATTAAGCTCGGCCAACGATAGACGTAGGACGGTATGCTGAAGCAGCAAATCGAACAAGACCTCAAGGAAGCTCTTCTTGGAGGACAGAAAGACCGTGCAATGACCTTGCGCGGTCTTAAAAGTGTAATCCTATACGCAGAGGTCGCGGCGGGTAGCCGTGAGCAGGGCCTAAGTGATGAACAGATCGTACAGCTATTTGCTAAAGAAGCTAAAAAGCGTCAAGAGAGTGCTGACTTCTATGTTAAAGGTGGCAGCCAAGATCGTGCAGATGCCGAGTTGGCCGAAAAGAAAATTATTGAGGCTTACTTGCCACAGCAGCTCTCCGACGAAGAACTTCTAAAAGTTATCGACGATGCCATTAGGGTGCTTGATGTAACATCACCTCAGGGAATGGGGCAGGTCATCGGAAAAGTTAAACAGGCTACTGAAGGTCGTGCTGACGGCGGTCGTATTGCGCAATTTGTAAAAGAAAGGCTCAAGTAATGATTATCCTTACAGGTGTGGCTGGCTCTGGCAAAAGTATGCAGGGCAAGATTCTTGCGGACGAACATGGCTACGCCTGGATTTCAACAGGTGAGATTCTGCGCGTTTTAGTAACGGGCAAACGTCGTCATGAAATGCTACAGGGTAAGCTCCTGAGCGACGAAGAGATGATCACCATTCTTGATAAGGTCTTTGAGCTAATCGACCCAACACAGGAATTTGTTCTGGACGGCTTTCCTCGTACGATCCCGCAGGCAGATTGGCTACTCGAACAGGTTAAGACCGGACGTTTTAGTCTTACGGCAATTATTAACTTGGACGCATCAGAAGATGTAGTCCGAGGCCGCCTCATGAGCCGTGGCCGACAGGACGATACAGACGAAGCAGTCAACAAGCGCTTTCACGAGTACCAGACTGTTACGCTTCCTATTCTCGACCACTTTAAGCGTGAGGGCGTAACGGTATACAATATTGATGCAGCTCAAAAACCACGTGCTGTACACGACGAAATCGTTCACCATATTGACGACAAAGAATAAACAGAGGGCTGCACATGCCAAGCATAAAGACACCAAGTGAAGTTGCAGCAATGCGAGAAAGCGGTCGTATGTTGGCTGCTATTTTACAGCTCATGCGCCAGCAGGCAACAGCTGGTAAGACGCCCAAGGACATGGCAGCGCTTGCAGCCAAGGAATTGCGATCTTTAGGTGGTCGTCCAGCATTTTTGGGTTTTTACGGATACCCAGACGTTATCTGTATTTCCGTAAATAACCAAGTGCAGCACAGTATACCCACGGACATTCCGTTCAAAAGCGGAGACGTTGTAAATTTTGATTTTGGCGTTACGTACCGGGGTATGGTCACCGATAGCGGCATTAGCGTTTGTGTTGATGGAAAAACAACGCCAGACACAAAACGGCTCATCGAGGGCACAGAGCGAGCCCTATACGATGGCCTAAGTGTTGTAAAAGATGGCGTTCGTGTGGGGGATGTGTCTGCTGCTATCGAAAGCACGCTCAAAAAGTATAAGCTTGGCATTGTACGAGAGCTTGTGGGCCATGGTGTTGGTCATGAATTACACGAAGACCCTGAAATTCCAAACTATGGTAAAGCTGGTCGTGGTCCAATTCTTAAGTCAGGTATGACGATCGCAGTTGAGCCAATCACAACTCTGGGTGACCCTGCGATTGTAGAAGCTCACGACGGCTGGACACTCTTTAGCAAAGATGGCAGCTGGTCTGCGCAGTTCGAGCACACTGTTTTAGTAACCCCAGACGGTTGCGAAATTTTAACTACTATGTAAAACAAACTTGCCCTCAGGCAAGTATAAGCGCTATACTTCTTTCATATGCGCGATTCCGCTTCTCAAACATATGTAGGCCTTGATGTAGGCAGTAGCACTGTTCGATGTGTCGTTGGTATGATCGACCCTAATACTTCGAACAAGATTTCTATCTTGGGACATGGGAGCGCGCCAAATGTTGGTATGCGTAAAGGTGTCGTTGTACACATTGATGACGCTGCCGAAGCCATCGTGCAAGCTGTAACAGAGGCAGAACGCCTTTCTGGTATGCGCATTAACACTGCTACGGTTAATGTTAACGGCGCACACGTTAGTGGAATTAATTCTAAGGGTGTTATCGCTATTAGCACGGCTAACAGGGAGATTACCCCTGAGGATCGCTATCGTGTTGAAGAAGCGGCGACTATTGTAAAGCTGCCGTCAAACCGTGAAATCATTCAAGTTTTTGCCAAAAATTATCGCCTTGACGGTCAGGATAACATCAAAGACCCCGTGGGTATGCATGGTGTTCGTCTTGAGGTAGATACGCATATTGTTTCTGCCGCCACTCCAAACTTACGCAACCTAGATATGGCTCTCGAGAAAGCTCAAGTTGCCCCAAACAACCACACGCTTTCAAGTCTTGCGGCTGCCGAAGCCGTATTGAGTCGCCAACAAAAAGAGGCTGGCACGGTTTTGGTTGATATTGGATCGGGCACAACAAACATCGTTGTTATCGAAGATGGTGAAGTACAGCACGTTGCCGTCCTGCCTATCGGTGGTAGTCATATCACCAACGACTTGGCTATTGGTCTCAAAACAGATCTAGACATCGCTGAAGCCGTAAAAGTTAAGCATGCCTCTTTGACTACCGCAGGTAAGACTCCTAATGTGCGTGTTAAGGTGAACGCCCAAGATCACATTTTTAAGGCCGAAGAAATTGCCATGATCACTGAAGCACGTGTGGACGAGCTTTTTGAGTATGTCAATAAAGAGCTCACCAGAATTCATAAGGCCCACAAATTACCCGGCGGTGTTGTTCTGGTTGGTGGAACCTCAAAACTTCCTGGTATTGCCGAGTTTGCTAAAGAGAAAATGCAACTGCCGGCCCGTGTCGGCAAACTTCAGTCTGTGAGTGGCCTAGTCGACACCGTTGCAGACCCAAGTTATGCGGCTGGTGTGGGTTTGATGATGCTCGATATGCTTTTAGCGCCACAAGATCAATCTGTTATGCACGGCAACACAAGCAGCCGAGCACTAAATTTCGTCGACTCGTTGTGGAGCAAAATCAAGAAGTAATCATTTTTTGTGCAAAAAATTTTGAGGCGCAAAAGACTCAAAATGGCTGCATAAGTTTGTTGAACTCAGTTGTATCATAGGATATACTGCCTTGTATACAAGAAGAACATGAAGAGAGGGTTATAAAATATCATGCCTCAAGTTGAACCAGCTATCGAAACTATGGCCAAAATAAAGGTCGCCGGCGTCGGCGGTGCCGGGGGCGCGGCTATTAACAGAATGATCGAAGCGGGTGTTGAGGGAGTTGAGTTTATCGCTATTAACACTGACGCTCAAGCTCTGTTCCACTCTAAAGCTCAAACTAAGATTCATATTGGCAAGGGTGAGACTCGTGGCCTTGGCGCTGGTGCAGATCCAACGGTTGGTGAAAAAGCTGCCGAAGAATCAACAGAAGAGATTAAAAAGGCGCTTGAAGGCGCTGACATGGTCTTCGTAACACTTGGCGCCGGTGGTGGTACTGGTAGTGGCGCTGGTCACGTTGTGGCACGCATCGCTCGCGAACTAAACATCTTGGTAGTTGGTTTTGCTACTAAACCGTTTGCTTTTGAAGGTGAAAAACGTCGCCGCAACGCGGAATTAGCTATCGAGAATTTGCGTCGCGCCGTCGACACACTTATTACAATTCCTAACGATCGCCTACTCCAGACTATTGACCGCCAAACACCACTTCTGGAGGCATTTAAGGTTGCTGACGATGTCTTGCGTCAGGGAGTTCAGGGTATTTCTGATCTGATCACCGTCCATGGCCTAATCAACCTCGACTTTGCTGACGTGAAGTCAGTCATGAGCAACGCGGGTTCGGCCTTGATGGGCATCGGCCGCGCGAGCGGTGAAAATCGTGCTGTCTTGGCAGCTCAACAAGCCATTGATTCTCCTCTGTTGGAAGTTTCAATTGATGGCGCTCGCGGGATCCTATTTAACGTTATCGGTGGAAACGACCTTTCAATGCACGAAATCAATGCCGCCGCCGAAGCTATCACTAGCGCCGCAGACCCAGACGCAAATATTATCTTTGGTGCGACCATCGACGAAAAACTGTCAGGCGAAATAATTATTACTGTTGTGGCCACTGGTTTTGATGCCTCATACTTCGGCAATCGCCGTAGTGCCGAAGAAGTTGCTGCAGCTCCTACCGCTGTAAGTCCAGAACTTCTTGAAAATGATCATCAGCAAGTTGCTAAGGATAGCGAAGACTTGTCTACCGTGGACATGTCGTTAGACACAAACGCTGCAACTGACTTTAAATCCGATGCTAATATGCCAAATATTTGGACTATCGCCGACGAAGATACTCCGGCTTCGGGCTCCGTAACGCAACCTACGCATGATGACTTTGGCTCGACACCTGACGACGATAATGTTGATGCCTCAAAGGATCATAGCCAAGATTCTATGGGTGGTCCTGCGCATGACGAGGCTGAGCTAGAGAAGCCGTCGTTCCTGCGCCGCCTTACACAACGTCGCCGTGACGATGACGACAACGACAAGAACCTCATCTAGTGAGTGGCAACGTTCGTCATAAATAATACAACCGATTTTAGTTGCTATACACCACAACTAGGACTATCATTATCTATACAGACGCTATATATAGTGATAGCACATTGATAAGGATGGGGGAATTAACGTGAAATGCATACAGTGTCATTACGTCGATACGAAAGTAATCGAATCCCGCGATGCTACTGACGGCGAGGCAATCCGCCGTAGACGTTCATGCCCAGAGTGTGGCTTTCGATTCACTACATATGAGCGAGTAGAACGGCCACAGCTTATTGTGGTAAAAAACGGCGGCGTGCGCGAGCTTTTTAATCGTGACAAACTTTTGGCAGGATTGTACCGAGCATGCGAGAAGACACCAATAACAAATATGCAACTGGAGCGCTTGGTAGCTGATATTGAGCATCAGCTTTACGCTTGTGGCGAGCCTGAAATTAGCTCGCACAAGATAGGTGAAATGGCCATGGAGCGCCTGGCATTAATGAACGAAGTGGCGTATGTGCGCTTTGCTAGTGTGTATCGACGATTCAAGGATATTGCAGGCTTCGAAAAAGAGCTGTCTGTGATCCGGGAGCGCAATCAAGATCCAATAAAAGTGGAGTAGCAGTCGGCTCCCCAGGGTTTTTAAAGAGGGAAGGCCTTGGGGAGCTGGCAGCACGGAGCGGTGCTCGCGAACTCTAACAAACAAATAAAACAATTTAATGGGGGGATTGTCCGGCCGCGAAAGTCGGACAAGCCAACGTGAGGGTACTTATGGGACAAACAACCAGTCTTACGACGGTGGGTAGAGTTTTCACCCGCCCAAAAAGCAAGGCGTATGACCAGCTGCGCTGGACGAAGCAGGATTCATTGATTATGAACCCCGCCACTCAAAAGCCGGTCTTTGAACAGAGAGGCGTCGAGTTTCCAGAGGGTTGGTCACTTAACGCAATTAACATTGTGGCACAGAAGTACTTTAGTGGTACGCCTGATTCTGCTGAGCGTGAAAGCTCGCTGAAGCATCTGATTGACCGCGTTGTTGATACTATTGTGCGCCATGGACTGCAAGAGAAATACTTCGAGACCGAAGCTGAAGCCGAGGACTATCGTGAAGAACTTAAATACGTTCTGGCAACACAACGTGCAGCTTTTAACTCGCCGGTATGGTTTAACATCGGTGCTCCTGAGCGCGCGCAGCAAGCAAGCGCCTGCTTTATCCTTAAAGTTGAGGACACCATGGAGTCAATCCTGAACTGGTACCGCGAAGAAGGTATGATCTTCAAGGGTGGTTCAGGTGCTGGTTTGAATATTAGCGCTATTCGTTCATCTGTGGAGCCGCTTGGCAAGAGTGCAGGCCGCGCTTCTGGTCCTATCAGCTTCATGCGTGGTGCTGACTCAGTTGCCGGCGCAATCAAGAGCGGCGGCAAGACTCGTCGCGCTGCCAAAATGGTAGTCCTGAACGCTGACCACCCAGATGTGCAAATGTTTATCAACACCAAGAAAAACGAAGAAAACAAGATTCGTGCTCTTCGTGACGCTGGTTTTGATATGAGTCTTGACGGCTCAGACATCTCATCTGTTCAGTATCAGAATGCCAACAACTCAGTTCGCGTGACTGACGAGTTTATGAAAGCCGTTGAGGCTGATGCCGACTGGGACTTGCGCTCGGTTACAACTGGCAAGCCAGTAAAAACAGTTAAAGCTCGCGAACTTTTCCGCGAAATTTCTGACGCAGCGTGGGCTTGCGCTGACCCTGGTATGCAGTTTGACACGACCATCAACCGCTGGCACACCACGCCAAACGCTGGTCGCATCAACGGTAGTAACCCATGTTCAGAATACATGCACCTGGACAACTCGGCATGTAACCTAGCTTCGATCAACCTGTTGAAGTACCTTCGCGAAGATAACACCTTTGACATCGAATTATTCAAGCACACCGTAGAACTGATCATTACCGCCCAGGAAATCCTGGTAGGCTACAGTGACTACCCAACCGAAGCAATTACCAAGAATGCTAAGGCTTACCGTGAACTTGGTATCGGCTACGCCAACTTGGGTGCAATGCTGATGGCCGAAGGTTTGCCATACGATTCAGCAGAAGGCCGCGCGCAAGCAGCAGCTATTACTTCTCTGATGACTGGTCACGCCTATGCTGTAAGTGCTCGCATTGCTGGTCGCGTTGGTCCGTTTGCTGGTTTTCACAAAGACCGCAAGGGTATGCTTAAGGTTCTGCGCCAGCATCGCGCTGAAGTAAGCAACATTGACGCCGGCTTGGTGTCAGAGGAGCTTCTGAGCGCCGCTGCAACCGCTTGGGACGACGCAGTTGAACTTGGTGAGCTGAATGGCGTTCGCAACTCTCAGGCCAGCGTATTGGCGCCTACAGGTACCATTGGCTTGATGATGGACTGTGACACAACTGGTATCGAGCCTGACTTCAGCCTGGTAAAGCACAAGAATCTGGTAGGTGGCGGTTCAATGGCTATCGTAAACCAGACTGTGCCGCGTGCATTGAAGACGCTTGGTTACGCTCAGCCCCAGATCAACGACATCGTTGATTATATTCACGACACTGGCTCGGTAGAAGGTGCGCCGCACTTGCGTGATGAGCACAAAGAAGTGTTCGCTTGTGCTGTTGGCGACAACGCAATCCACTACCTTGGCCATGTAAAAATGATGTCTGCGGTACAGCCATTTATTTCTGGTGCCATCAGCAAAACAGTGAACATGCCCGAAGAAGCAACGGTTGAAGACGTTGAGCAGCTTCACATGGACGCCTGGAAGATGGGCATCAAGGCTATCGCTATCTACCGTGACAACTGCAAAGTTGCTCAGCCACTTTCTGGCAAAAAGAAAGCAAAGGCAGAAGAAGCACCAAAAGTTGTTGAAGAAAAAACACCAGTTGTAGAGACTGTATCTGTAGATTTAGCAACTCCAGCTGATAAAATTGTTGTAAAAGGTGCTGTTCGTAGATTGCTACCGCGCCGCCGTAACGGTAAAACGTACAAGTTCCGCATTGCAGATCTTGCCGGCTTCTTTACGGTAAGTGAATACGAAGATGGTACACCCGGTGAGTTATTCGTCCGCGTTTCTAAGCAGGGTTCGACCTTGTCTGGCCTGATGGACTCATTCGCTATCTCTGTAAGTCATGGTTTGCAATACGGCGTGCCACTCAAGAGCTATGTTAAAACCCTCATGAGCAGCAGCTTTGCGCCAGCTGGAATTACCGATGATGCTGATATTCGTACAGCAACTTCGATTACGGACTACATTTTCCGTCGCCTAGCTCTGGACTACTTGTCTTTTGACGATCGTCTTGAGCTTGGTCTTGCATCCTTTGACGAAATGCCAGATGACCAACAGGCAATGTTTCTGACTGACGACCAATCTGCGATTGGCAAGCAAGTACAGGAACAGCACCCTGAGCCTGCAGCAGAAGCGATTTTCTTCTCTGGTTCAACAGAAAAGGAAGTAAGCCTTCCTAAGTCTGCAGCTGATAGCGCGGCACCACTGTGCTATAACTGCGGAAACCAGACGCAACGTGCAGGTAGCTGCTACGTTTGCTCAAGCTGTGGTTCAACCACTGGATGTAGCTAGAACTCGCTCTAGTTGACGCCTACAACAGCCGCCTCGCAAAAGGCGGCTGTTGTATTTACATAAGTCACTGTGCTATGATCACTGTGTGAAAGTGATAGTGCTTTATCGCCCCAATTCAGACCATGCGAGCGACGTTGAGTCGTTTGTGCGTGATTTTCAGCGCCAGCATGACTCTGGGCGCAAGGTAGAACTTGCAAGCGTTAATACGCGCGATGGAGCAGCCACAGCCTCTTTATACGACATTATGGCTTTTCCGGCGATTCTTGTGTTGGCCGACGACGGGTCTGTTGTTAACTCCTGGATTGGTAGCTTGCCCCTGATGGACGAGCTTGCTGGATACGTCTATAACTAGAAACACGGGCGGTGTCTTTACAGAAGGCCTTGTATCTGTTACTATTTATTGGTATATAATTTCTTGAAAAGAGAGTTACAGAATATGAAAAAAGCAGTCATTGCAACCGGCGGTAAACAATACATTGTTACCGAAGGCGAAACCATCGAAGTTGAATTGCTCCACGCTACTGAAAAAAGCGTGACTTTTGAGCCACTTCTGGTTATCGACGGCGATAAGGTTTCAGTAGGTACCCCCGTAGTCGCTAAGGCCAAAGTAACAGCTGAAGTTGCCGAGGATGAAGTTAAGGGCGAAAAAGTAACCGCTATTCGCTACAAAGCCAAGAAGCGTGTACACAAGGTACATGGTCACCGTCAGCGCCACACTGTACTTAAGATCACAAAGATCGCCTAGTATACAAAAGTTGTCTGTGGAAAAATCAACGGCCAAATAACTGGTCGTTGATTTTTTTACGTCTCTTTTTGCTTGGTGCAGATAGCCAAAAGTAGGAGCACACCGCAGTTATAAATAGTTTTTCACAACGAATTAGTTGCATAAATATAGTGAACAAAACGTAGAAACAAAAATTGGATTTTCTGCTTGCTGAGTATTGAGGTGGTATGGTATTCGCGCGATAATAAGGTTAGTTCGAAAAAATAAAAAAATGCAAAAAATAAAAAAACTATTGGCTACAGCTCTTGGTATGCCCACCGGATTGGTGGGGATTTTGGTGACTATTGTCAGTGTTTTGCACATTGCTACTGCACCGGCTATTGCCACAGCTGCAACAACAAGCACTATCAACTTCCAAGCTCGTCTGATGCAAAGTTCTGGTGCTATTGTTCCTGATGGTACCTACAACGTAGAGTTTAAACTGTATAACGCTTTGACATCGAGCGGCTCATCACAGGGGTCTTGTACTGGTGACTCAGCATGT
>DATFHW010000027.1:0-1106 GCA_035247965.1 Saccharimonadales bacterium (SeqCode)
TAACGCCGCGCATCACCCGCCGCGTGGCCCCGCGAAGGTTAATGACATTCGTCGTGTCCGCGGTCGGGTGCATGCGCTTGTTCGGCCGCGACCGGCCGCGAGGTCACGCGGAGCGCGCAACGACCGCGACCCGCATCTATCGTCGCAGCACGGGGAACTTAACCACGCCCCGCGCGCTACCCGCAACTGTTTTCTTTTGTGAGAATCAGGCCCGCAAAACTATCAGTGTCAGGTTACGCCAGAGAGCGGCCGAACGCGGGTATCACCCGCCGCCCCACATGATAGCCGAAGATGAGAAGCAGCGTGTCGGCGGTCGGGTGCATGCCGTTGTTAGGTGCGCGTTTGAATTAACTATTGTTGAAGCCTTAATGCTAGGTTGTTAATTTTCTCCTGTTCTTCATCTACGATCTGTAAAGATCTGGTTTTCAATTTAGCTATCCTCTCTTTGTGACTTTTCAAAACTTGCTCAACTGGTTCGCTGTGTTGTTCCGTTTCTTGCTTTGGATCGCTAGGTAAATTCAATTGGAAAGTTTCAAAGTTCGTTTGAAATAATGAATTAATCACCATTCTATTTACGTTCACATCTGCCTTCCAACTGTCTATTTGAAATTCTATGTTCATAAGTTCTTCATCGAGCTGTGAGTCGATTTCTTCGAATGTAATTTGTTGTTTCGAATACTTGTCTTCAAGGGCGTCAATCTTTTTCTCCAATTTTTCAAACTTTGGGGCTATCTCAGTAGCAAATTTATTAAAAGTTATAGCGTAATCCTTTAGCGCGTTAACTCGCTTATCTATAATAAGCTGTTGTAACTGGGTTCTCGACTGGATATAAGTTGATATAAGGGTGGGGATGCTAGCGAGAACAGCACCGACAATCACCAAAACGACTTCTTTCCGATAATCCTTCTTTTCTTTTTCTTTACCCATAACAGTAGCCTCATTTGTCAGAGTAATTGTAAGCACCTAACGCCGCGCATCACGCGCCGCCCCGCATCTTTCGCGAAGCATGAAATCACTCGTGTCGGCGGTCGCGTGCATGCGCTTGTTAGATTGCGTCCACCTTTAGCGCCCCGCTCATCACCCGCCGCGTGGGCGAGGACATTCAA
>DATFHW010000028.1:0-2712 GCA_035247965.1 Saccharimonadales bacterium (SeqCode)
GACGAGTGTCCCATGTCCAGCACCCGTAGCGAGTAAGCCAATGATGGCGAGGAGGATGCCATATAATGATCCCGTTATGACCAGCACCACACTGCGTCTTTTCCTCTGCATTTCCATATTAGCTGCGGACGCCTAACGCCCACGTTCAGCGGGGCCACGAGCGGCATTGAAAGAAACCACTCGAACTGCGCTTCGTGGTCTCCGCTGCAACGGGTTGTTATGCCGCCACTCGAAGATGCCAAGCTAGCGCAAACTGTAGATATCGGACTTCATCGAAGGCGGTACTGTTGAGCGTCTCTTACCTAAAGTAATTTTCTGGCCAGAGAAACTCCGGTAAGTGTTGCCGAATTAGTTCTCCTTCAGCACGAAAACCCCTGGCCTCTACTTCCCGAAGAAATACGGGCCACGGCGGAATATTGCTTCTGTAGACATTTGTACAGGAGGTTGACATTCCGCCACCCTCAAGCCTAGATAGGCCGCCATACTGCAACGTCGAAAGGCCGCCGTATTGCAATCGTGACAGGCCACCATACTGCAGCGTCGATAACCCACCGTACTGTAGCGTGGACAGCCCTCCATATTGCAGCGTTGACATCCCGCCGTACTGAAGAGTTGACATCCCGCCGTACTGCAATGTTGACGCCCCGTCGTATTGCAACGTTGACATGCCGCCACCCTTCAGAACGGACAGACCTCCGCCTTGCAACGTACACATATTTCTCGGCCACGTCCTCATTTCCTTAATAACTGGTCGAGCCATTCAATATCCCTCCTTGTCTCATTCCATACTGTCATAATGTGTCCAGATAATACATCGAAGAATGTATTCATCTTGTGTCGACAAGATGCGAAGCGGCATAACGCCAGGCATCAGCGGGGCCGCGCGTGACACTGAAAGAAACCATGAGAAATTCGCTTCGCGGCCTCCGCTGCATGCCATTGTTAGGCCCGATTTTGGGCTTAGTGTGAATCAGTTCGCAACCATGTAATATGCCTTGACAGCCCATCTAAATCGGGGAAAAGGGTTGAGGCATGAAGCCCAAACTTGTATAGCGTCTTCTTCAGATCCCGACGGAGACTAGCAGGTATGACAATTCTGTCTAGCGTCTTTGCAACAAATGGTATTCTAGGATCCGGGTGTATTGTAAATATACCTGCCTGAGCAGTAATTCGGTTGGTTATATGATTCGGTATGAATCGACTTACTTCAGTGACGGCAAATGGATCAACCTTCTTCGTCGGGTCGATTTGCTTATTACTTTTATAGGCGTAAATAACACTGTCGTCTGCAAATTCTTTTTCTACTGCAAAGTAACATGCAACGAGGGGATTACGTGTCCAGTCTAATAGACGTGTTGGAAGCCCGTGATGTTGCCCAATGGCTAACCAATCCCACTCGGTCTCTGGTAACCGATTGATATATGGGACTGCTTGCTGCTTGAATAAGCGTAAGATGAGCCGCTCTTCATTTTCGTCAAGGATAGGTGACCTAAACCCTCTTAGTCTACCTACCTTTGGTATTAGTTGATAACCAACAGATTCCTCGCCACGATACACAACGGCAGTAAGAGCACTACCACCATAACTCTGTACAATATCGTGTAAATCGGTGAATGAGTTTATTGTGTAGTCCGCCATAGTACTCTCTGGACGCAGGGGCCTAACGCTCACGTTCAGGGGGCGCGCGAACGGCATTGAAAGAAGGTTGAGAGGCTGGCGGCGCGCGCTCCACTGCAACGGGTTGTTATGCCACGATAGGAGAAGGTGATACCTTATTCTGGAAAGAGATCGTCAACCGGCATTGCCCATCCCGGCACAGCCTCACCGGCGTCGGCAATGTCACCTCGTCTAAAGATGATTGGATTATCAGGGTCATTCGCAAAGTAGCACTTAATCACATCAGGGTTTAGCAAATCCACATCCCACAGACACAGTGTCCCTGTGGCAAAATAATCTCTCCGCTTCTCAGCGATCCTTTGTTCTGCCTTCGGCCCGTAATCACTCAGGCTTCTAACTTCTACAGCAAACACAGGGGCTTGATCAAAAAACTTCATCCCTCTCGAAGGGCCGACATAATAAGCGGCGTCGGGACTGAGCGAATCTCGGTGAGGCAAATTAACCTTGAACCCGGCATTATCGGTTACCGCTCGGCCAATCCCTGTCTGCCGGGCGTGCTGCCGTAAGCTAACGAATATTTCTCCGGCTGCATAATTCGGGTCTTCTCCAGTTGGTGACATCAGTACCAGTTCTCCGTTAATAATTTCAGCCTTGCCAGGAGCATTGTATAAGTCTTCGATGTTGGCTCTTGCCTTTGTAGTCATATTCCAACCTCACGGCTGTATCTTAGCATAAATGGCTTCTCTATGAGGACACCCGGCTTCCAGTACTTACGCTAGGGGCATAACGCTTGCGTTCAGCGGGGCCGCGAACGGCATTGCGCGAAACCATGAGAAATGCACGGCGCGGCCTCCGCTGCAACGCCTTGTTAGACCCCTTAAGGACAGATTTTGGCTTCGCCTTTTCTGTCTGCGAATATTTCTCTTTGTAGGTTCGAAGCTCCTAAGCTTTCGCATGCTTCGCCGTCTTTGGCTCCCTCACAGCTTTTAGGACTTGTCTAGCTGGCGCATGAAGCGCTTTTTCGCAGTCTTCAGGCGAAGTGTTATTCTTAGCAACTTCTCTTGCGCTTTCTTTCAACAGTTGTTTGTCTACCTC
>DATFHW010000029.1:0-1718 GCA_035247965.1 Saccharimonadales bacterium (SeqCode)
AGACTCAGGATAAAGACCCGCAAGAAGTGCAAACAACTACCGGCAACGCCTAACGCACTTCATACCAATAGGCTGCCTAACAATGCGTTGCAGCGGAGGCCGTGCAGCGCGGTTCTTATAATTTCTTTCGATGCCGTTCACGGCCCCGCTGAACGCAGGCGTTAGGCTGCTCTCCGTGAATACTACTATTCTAGTTTAGGGAGGTTTTATGCCAGTCTTGAGAGATTACACAGTTCAAACATCAGTAGGTGCTCTATTGACTATCATGGATTCGTTGGGCGCACATGTAGGTTCAAAGCTACAACTCTTTGCAACTGACGAGCGGACGTTGACGGATGATCTATGCGATATGTTTTACATATGGGCTCAACAGCCAGGTATTCCTACACCTAAGTACTATCACCCCCTACTTCAGAGGCCACTGACGATGACGATTTCTAAGAGTACTCAACAGGAAGAAGCAGATTATGGTTATGATTTAGGAATCAAACTCGATACTCCGGAAGGAATTAAGTACGCAGTTTTGCAAGCTAAAGTATACGATCCTCAAAGCAACAAGTTGCGATGTGACTCACAACAGGGATGGATTAAGCTATCATCCCAGTTAATACTCATGCGGGCTTGGCTTCAGTCTTGGGGCAGTGACCTTGCCTACTTACTTATTTATGTCCCTATATCAAAATTGGCGCGACCCGTACTACCAGTCAGTACTTGGGAAATCGGTGTAGCACAAACTCTCAAGCCACGCTCGAAAAAGAATGCGGCCTTTGGCGCTACGCTCATCCGCTTTGATAGCTTACTTGATAAGAACCAAGCCTGGAAACTCACTCCACCCGTAAAGCATGTAAGAAATGGCCTTTTCAAACCAGCGGGAATAACCCTATCGCGACTTTTGATTGACCTGCTTTTGTGCAATCAGGGTAGGTGGATTCCACGAGGAGGATTTCAAGCCGATGGCTCAGGCCCTAACACTGAGCTACGACACGGATTTCCATTTAACTATATTCCATATCGAGAAATTGGAATTTCAGTCGAAGATATCTCACGGGAGGAATGGAGAGAATATATAACCGAATTGAGAGAGATATGGAATAATGAGTTAATTGGGTAAACCGCAGCCTAACAAGGCGTTGCAGCGGAGGCCGTGCAGCGCAGTTCTCATGGGTACTTTCAATGCCGTTCACGGCCCCGCTGAACGCGGGCGTTAGACATCCGTGACAGCAAACGAGGCGATCATCCGATGGTTTATGAATCGCTGGCGCATGGGCTCGCAAGCCTTGCTATTCCGTGCCAGCGCAACTCGCTGGTGGAAGCACACGGCAACCTGGCAATGACGTGCTGACGCAACTCGCTGGCGCACGTCTTGACATGGTCGCCCGCCGCGCAGCCGCTACGCGGCGGGCCAGAGGCCGCGCGGCTATGCTATCCTGGCGCAGCATGCGTGCTGCGAGGCATGACATTGCATTGAGGGATGTCTAACAACACGTTGCAGCGGAGCGCGGGCAGCCAATTTCTTATCGTTCCACCCTTGCCGTTGCCCGCGCCCGCTAAACGTGAGCGTTGGGCGCCGCGTTCGCAATGACCGCCGAGCGAAATAGTCGCGACAGGCAAATGAGCTGGCAGTCGCGATCAACCTTCAACAGCGGTCTGCGGCTGTCGCCATCACCACGTGTTGCAACTCGCACGGCAACGAGGGCCGTGCCGATGGCCCAGCCGCA
>DATFHW010000030.1:0-5494 GCA_035247965.1 Saccharimonadales bacterium (SeqCode)
AGCTCGTCTGATGCAAAGTTCTGGTGCTATTGTTCCTGATGGTACCTACAACGTAGAGTTTAAACTGTATAACGCTTTGACATCGAGCGGCTCATCACAGGGGTCTTGTACTGGTGACTCAGCATGTTTATGGACTGAAACGCGTACAAGCGGTAACCGTATTACCGTAGTGAATGGATATTTGACGGCTAACCTTGGAAGTGTGACTGCATTTCCGGGAACAATCAATTGGGACCAACAGCTGTACCTTTCGATGAACATCGGTGGTACAGGCACGAGTGCTACTTGGGACGGCGAAATGTCACCGCGCTTGCAGTTAACAGCAGTGCCATACGCATTCCGAGCCGGACAGCTGGCAACTCAGAACGGTAGTTTTACAAGCACGGTTAGCTTTGTACAGCCTACCGCAAACCGCAGCATCCAGATTCCTGACGAATCAGGCGCTATCTGTTTACAGAACTCTACGAACTGTGGTTTTGCACTGTCGAGCGGCTCGGGAAGCTATATTCAAAACGGTACATCGCTGCAAGCCGGCGCTAACTTTAATATTTCTGGTACGGGTATAGCTGCAACGGCGTTGCAAACGCCGTTAGTGGACACCTCTACGGCGGCGGCGCTCAATATCGGTACTACGAATGCTACGGCGATCAACCTCAATAAGTCAACGGTCATCACCGGTGGTATTAGTCAGTCTGGCGGTACAATTTCACTAACCGGGAACGCTGCCTCGGCTATCACCACATCCACTGGTGCTTTAACACTCACCGCCGCAGGTACCTCAAACTGGACTGTCGGTGGCACTAACCAGAGCTTAACTATCACAACCTCTGGCACGGGTGTGCTGACGCTTGGAACGACAGGTGCGGGTACGGTAACACTTGGCAGCAGCTCTCAGACGATTAACATTGGTATAACGAATAATGCCCATACAATTCACATTGGTGACGGTGGCACTAGTACAACGCAGGCGATTACTGTGGGGTCTACGAATGGTAGCTCGAGCAGCACGATACAGGGTGGTACAGGCTCAACAGCTATTAATCTAACGACCGGCGCAAATGGCAAGATTAACCTTACATCTTCGGGTAGTGGTGGTGTGTTGGCGACACTTGGCAGCGGTGGTTTTAATATAGTTTCCTCAACAAACAGTTCTACGGCGCTTGCTGTCCAGGATGCCAGCAGTAGTTACATTTTTAGTGTTAGCACCTCAAGTGGCATTGTCACGATGGGTGCAATTCAGGCTACATATAGTGGTCTTGACGGTACGTTAAACGCACCACTCGGAAATATTACATTGGGTGGAGCAAATACTACAACGATACAGGGAAACTCCAGTAGTACATTTAAAGGTACGAGCGGTTCATTTACCACAACACTTGGCTTTACGACACCTACGGCGAATAACGCTATCAACCTGCCAAATGCTAGTGGCACTATCTGTTTACAGAGCTCAA
Source organism: Saccharimonadales bacterium (SeqCode) (assembly GCA_035247965.1). Taxonomy (GTDB): domain Bacteria; phylum Patescibacteriota; class Saccharimonadia; order Saccharimonadales; family UBA4665; genus CAMLQK01. The sequence goes on from DATFHW010000030.1 coordinate 1,455, forward strand.
CCAGTTGCGGCTTTGCACCTACGAGCGGATCTGCAAACTACATTCAAAACACCACCACAGCACAATCCGCTAACATGTACGTCCAGGCTGCTAGTAGTGGCACGGTAGCAGGGGTGCTACGAGCTAACGCCGCCGGCACGGGTGACATTCTTGACCTCAAGAACGGCGCCGGCACAAACATTGCTACCTTTGGCAGTACAGGGGCGGTGTTGTTGCAGAACTCAACAGATTCGCTGTCGGCCTTTGCAATAAATACATCAACTGGTGGTACGAATGAAAATGTTTTCCGTGTTGATACCACAAACGAGCGCGTGGCGATCGGTGTTATATCTGATCCAATTGGCGCTAAGTTGAGTGTGGCCACGAGTAGTGCAGTAGGCTTTAGGGTGTATCAGGGGGGATCATCTGACGCAATGCAGGCGGGCAATGCGACCGCAGACTTCTTTAAGATGACTAATACTGGTGCAGTGCTCCTGCAGAATACCACTAACTCAACGGCAGCATTCCAGATCCAAAATGCTAACGCCACAAGCAACTTGTTCTTTGCGGATACGACGAACACTCGTATTGCGATTGCAAAGGCAACGGCAAGCTACACTTTGGATGTGGGCGGTGATATTAACTCGACAACGCAGTTGCGTGTTGGCGGCAATGTGGTGTGTGACTCTACGGGTTGTACGGCCAAGAGTGGATCAGGTTTTTACATACACAACCAGACAACGGTACAATCCGCTAACATGTACGTCCAGGCTGCCACAAGTGGTACGGTGGCAGCCGTGTTGCAGGCGAACGCTTCTGGTTCTGGTGACATTCTTGACCTCAAGAATGGCGCTGGTACAAATGTCGCCACCTTCAGCAGTACTGGTGCAGTTACGCTCACAAACTCTACTAACTCGTCATCTGCATTCCAGGTGCAAAATGCCACGGGCGGTGCTCTTATTAATGTGAGCACTTCAACCAATCTTGTGTCGCTCAATAGTGGCACGGCTGGGCTGAACGCATGGGCTTCTACAAGTAGTATGAGTACGTCTGGATCATTCGGCGGCTCAGTGGTGATGAACGGCTACGTATATAACATCGGTGGTTATGCAAGTGCTTACAGTGGAGCAGTTCGCTACGCGCCCATTAAAGCAAACGGTACACTCGGTACTTGGTCGACGACGACCGCGTTGGGAGGCGCAAGGGGCTATACTGCTGCCGCATCTGCCACAGGCTACCTGTACGTGCTCGGCGGTACGGACGGCACGTCGAACCAAAACACGATTTACATTGCTAAACAAAGCGCAGACGGCACGCTTTCTAACTGGCAAACAAGCCCTGTTACGCTTCCATCGGCGGTAAATGCGACAGCAGCATATGTTGCAAATGGCTACCTGTACGTGCTCGGCGGTAACGTCAGCGGTGCTTCGACGGCTGCTACCTATTACACGCACATTAATGGTGATGGCTCTATTAATGCATGGAACTCGGCAACATCTTTGCCGGTAGCACTTGCAAACGGTACTACTTTTGCGGCTAACGGATATCTGTACTACATGGGTGGTATTAACGGTTCTGGAACAACGGTGGGCGCTACCTACTACTCGCCGCTGAACTCGGACGGATCTATTGGTAGCTGGACGTCAACAACAAGCCTGCCAACGGTCTCTGCGAACTTTGCATCGGTAGTACTTAATGGCAATGTGTACATGATAAAGAACAGCACCACAGTGTCGTATGCACCACTGAACAGTACTGGTACGATTGGCACTTGGGTGAGCGATAGCAATGCACTGCCCGTGTCATTTACAGGCATGGGTGCGGTGACGTACAACGGCTATATATATGTCATGGGGGGCTACAACGGTACTGCGGGCACAACTGGTGTATATTACACATCAGGAGCCCGCACTATGGTAACTGGGTCACTTGACTTAGTGGGTGCAACAGCAACTGGCAACTTGACCGGTGATGGAACACAGGAAAGTGGTAGTGTCGGCGGTACATTAACAGCAGGGAATACAACAATAGTTGGTACGCTTCAGGTGCAAGGCCAGTCTAACTTCAGCCAGAACGTCGCGATTAATGGTAATGCGCTAACAGTAGGAAACAACATTGATAGTACAAGCACGGGTAACACACTTATAACTGTCCAGAGCAGGGGCTTTGCAGGACTAGAATTGTACGGAGATAGTTCAAATGACAACACTGCCGAGGGCGGTGGAGCATATGTGCTGTATTCAACTGACGGTATCTTGGGCACCGAAGCGATAACTGGTTTGGTGCAGCAGGCTGATATTGATCCATCGGGTACGACGTACACTGGCGCTGTGGCAAACAACATGCTGGTTGGTACACGCAGCAACTTCGGCCTTCAGTTCGGTACGAATGCTAACGTTCGAATGGTGCTAACAAATGGTGGCAACCTCTGTATTGCGCTAACGAGTTGTACGCACAAGCTGGCGGTGAACGGCCAGATCTATTCGACAAGCGCCACGATTACTACGGGTACGCCTGATGTTTCAGAGACTATTTCTGCTGCTGCTGATGTTGGGGCAATGGATGTGGTTATGGCCGACCCCAATAACACCGAACGAGTAATTAAAACAACCACACCTTATAACTCTGCGGCGCTCGGTGTTGTCTCGGACGGCACATCTGGCTTCCAGATTGACCACTTACATTACGGTCAGGATAACGATCCAAATGACACGACGTATCGTGTGCCGCTTACGTTGGCCGGGCGTGTTTATGTGAAGGTGAGCGACGAGAATGGCGCTATACGCCCCGGAGACTACCTTACGAGCTCTTCTACGGCTGGATATGCAATGCGCGCCACAAAGGCCGGCCCAACTATCGGTAAGGCCTTAGGATTCTTTGATGGCGATACCGGCAAGGTTCTGGTGCTGGTGAACGTGAGCTACTATGATCCAGCAACAGACATACAAGGTTCAACCAGTAGCTTTACGACGCTTAACGTATCTGGCGATGCTGCCATTAATAATCTAACGGTATCGCGAGTTACGGTGAGTGGTGATGCGAGTGTGGCTGGCACTCTAACGGCGGGTAGTATCACTACTGGTACGATCACAATTAATGGCCACATTATTACTGGTGGTAATGTGCCAAGTGTGCAGCTTCAGGCTGCGGCAGGGCAAGACGCTACAATATCGATACAGGGCAACGATAGCTCTGGTATGATCTCGGTCGTAACTGGTACGAATGCAAGCGCTGATGATCTAGCTAAGCTAACTTTTGCTACACCATATACGGCGGCACCTCGAGTAGTGCTCACGCCGATTGGTAAAACAAGTGCTCAGGCTGTGGGCTATGTAGATCAGGTTGATGCAAACGGCTTTATGATTGGTGTTACGAACGCACAGAACAACCAAACATATGTATTCAGCTACCAGGTAATGCAATAGTAATTTTCTAACCTGTTAAATAGAATAATTTATAGTTACAGAAACAACGTTACCTAGCGAACGAACGTTTAAGCGCACTTTCATTTATGTGGAAAAGTATGCACGTATTTTGTTCGTAGTTGTAAAATAAACCGTATTTATACTGGGTAGAATGGTCATATTTATAAGGTTGAACAATTAAAACATGGTTGTATTTTATGTAATGATGTTTTTTATACTTCAAAAAATAGGCGTCACTGTCAGCAAAATCTGAATAATATAATGTCCAAAATGCAGGTCATTATCCTTGTTGCTAAGGGGCGGGTAACTGATAATTGATATTGTACGGTTTACTAACGAAAACACCTTAAACCAACACACAAATTCATGACCAAAACAGATGCAAGTCGAGTACATTTTTTGTACGCTATCCGATGGGTAGGGGTGCTATTGAGTGTGCTATGGCTTGCATTTGCTAGTTTTTCGACGCACCGAGCGAGCGCTGCCACCAGCCAGACTATCAACTTCCAAGCTCGTCTGATGCAAAGTTCTGGTGCTATTGTTCCTGATGGTACCTACAACGTAGAGTTTAAACTGTATAACGCTTTGACATCGAGCGGCTCATCACAGGGGTCTTGTACTGGTGACTCAGCATGT
>DATFHW010000031.1:0-3217 GCA_035247965.1 Saccharimonadales bacterium (SeqCode)
GGCCCTCGTTGCCGTGCGAGTTGCAACACGTGGTGATGGCGACAGCCGCAGACCGCTGTTGAAGGTTGATCGCGACTGCCAGCTCATTTGCCTGTCGCGACTATTTCGCTCGGCGGTCATTACGAGCGCGGCGCCCAACGCCCGCGTTCAGCGGGGCCGCGAACGGCCTCACCAGTATCCATAAGAAACTTGCGGCGCGGCCTCCGCTGCAACGCCTTGTTAGGTGGCTTTTACTCAATCTAAGCCGCCCACTCGGCTCAACAACCATCTCTCGTGATGCCATGACAAAACTAAAGAAGCGGCCTCTGTCGAAGCCGCTTCCATTTGCCAGTGGCTGGTTGAGAATAGCCTACTGACTGACCAGGAAGACATCCCAGGCCCAGCGGCCAACGTGCGTACCGTGTGCATCAAAGACTTTTGCCCGATAGCGAAACTGATTGCCATATTGATCTGTGCGCCTTGCTTCTTTGTAATTCAAAGATATGGCATAGACACCAAGCTCAGGCAGCGTGTGCAACTCATTCGGCTCAGAAACGCCATTCTGATTGCCGTCTTGCCAGAGTCTCAGCGAAGTGAAAATCGCATCTCGGCTATCAATTAAACCATCAGCATTGCCACCGTTCTCCGGTTTATCAAACTCAGCCAATGCCGCAAAGCCATTACGATTTGCAGATGACGGCTGGTGAGTGAAGTTACCAAACAACTCCAAGCCATTATCAATCGTCCCATTGCCGTTACGGTCGAGGGCTAACCACGCATCATCTGAGGTTGTAGTCGTCCAGGCAAACATCTGCCGGCTACTGTTTCCATTAAAATTAAAGAGGACGCCATGCTGCCTATCGGTCAAATCAAAACCATTCCCTCGAACATCTATGAGAATGGGTGAAGTGACTTCGCACTTACAAGTTTCATAATTGAATTGTCTACCTTCGGGGCATTGATAAATCTCCTGACATCCACCTCCGCCGCCAGAGATTAAGCAATTATTGAAGTAATCGGTTTCGCTATTTACCCGACTATCATCACAATCCTGTACGCTCGTCGGCCCATAATGTCCCACGTCATTCGTCCCTGCACCAGGATTCATTACGGTTTGTCCGGCGGTATAAGGGTACGTTGCTTCATCCAGGCCCATCGGATGCCCTGCTTCGTGAAGCATAGTTGTAAGCACGCACCTATAGTAATCTGCTGATCCATTGCGGTTCCAAGCATAATTCGGAGGAGTGCTATTGTCATGCGCTCCCCAGTAAAAGGTCGTTGTGGCTGCGCTAATATGTCCATTGAGGGCTTGATCTACGCTAGTGGCGGCACCATAGTCAACATGACCGGCAAGCGTACCCGTATTGCTGGTTATCGTGTAATACCCATAAACGTATGGGGAAAGCCCAACATTTGAACAGTTAAAGCCATTGGTGTTGTGACTGTTCCAGTCTGCCATTGCATTATCTATTTGAGTCAATTCCTGACTGGTGAATGTACTCGTGACGTAGGTTTGGCCGGTATTTGGAGCCCATCCTTGAACAGACAAGAGAGTAGGACATCCCGCTTGCGCAACCGCACCAGGATAGCTGCCTGTGATTAGCCAGCTACAGATAATGCCCAATAAAAACCCGGCGACCCACTGTATTCGTTTATGCATGGCATCCTCCTTTGTAAGTAATTACCTAGTTGATACTAGCTTTGACCGTTTTCACAAATGAGGTCTCGTCTTTGAATATGTCGGAGGGAAGAGGCAACAGACCTGCGAGCGGGCGTACGGATGTGCCAGTAAGTTCAAAGGCGGCATTGGGCTGTGTGAGCCTGTAAGCACCCGTTTCAGGGATGAATTTTACAAAAAGCAAAACATTTTGAGCATTGACTGGGAGTGACGCATCGCCATTCCCACCGGCCTTCAAGATCACATCATCAACTACAATCTTACCACCCAAACAAGTGATTGTCAGTGTTGTGCCGATATTAAGGGGGCTGGGTGAATTATCCCTCAAGACCTCTAACACAGTCACATCGTAATCAGTAAAGAGGAAAGAGTCATCTTCGGTGATTTGTGAAACCTTATTTATAACCCTCGCGCGAATGATGGCATCTGAATCTTTTGCCAACCTGCCGAAATACTCCTCCGCAGTTGGTTGCCGACCCGATGCTAGAAACGTTCTGCCCAAAAGTGTTCTTACTAAGACAATCCGCTGCCCTCTGTACTCTGTAATCCATTCGCTGATTGTCTTGCTCTCCCCAGGCATCCCAGATCCATTAAACAGTTGACTGTGAAGTCTTTGTTTTTCTGTCAATGCGCCTAACTGTACCGGCGTCGCATCAACAAGTTCCGTTAGATATTGTTTTTCATTCGCTTTCTTAAGCTCTACATTCTTATCTTGTAGTTGTGATGCACCGACCCCAACGATGGCAAACACCACTACCCCTACAACGAATCCTAGAAAAAGCGATTTCGACATTTCAACCTCCTCAAAAACGTAAGATTTACGTTTCGTTATTTTGAAATAGCAAGTCATGCGAAACAACCGAATGTTGCTGCTAAATGTGAGGTGGCATTTTTATACCATCGCTAGAAAATTGTGTCAACAAAATATTACTGACTTCTCCTTTGAGAAGCGTTTTTATCACATAAGCGCCAATCAAGTGCTTTTATATTCCTATGGCTATCAGAACGTTGGATATAGCCACCTAACGCCCGCGTTCAGCGGGGCCGCGTGAGACATTCCGCTACTGATGAGCGACTGGCTTCGCGGCCTCCGCTGCAACGCCTTGTTAGGTGTCTTCGTACGTGGAGATAGAAACCTATTGTAGCCCCATATTATTTAGCAGATTCTCGATATATTGGGCACCAAACGCCGCATGCGATGGGAAATAGATACCTATCATTCCACATTGCATTGCTCGGTCTATATTTCCTGCTCTATCATCTACGAATACACAAGATGCCTTGTTTACGCCTAAAGCGTCTGCAACAGCATGAAACATCTCAAACCGCGGGCTTGACTTCGATACCCCGACTCGACACGATAGTATTACTTTACTTGAGCTGAAAAACCTATGAAGCCCAAGCATATCCATCTGATATCTAGAGCGGTTTTCAAATCAGCTTACCGGATAGCCACAATGAGCGAACCACGCCAGCGCATCCGATTCGGTAATCGTTTCCAGCGCTTGCTTGATCGCTCGATTCAACGCCCGGTACGTCCGCGCTCCGGCAGCTCGCAAG
>DATFHW010000032.1:0-1207 GCA_035247965.1 Saccharimonadales bacterium (SeqCode)
CACGCTCACCCCGCGCGCCCTGACCAGGTTCACCGCCTCAAGCTTGAACTCCCGACTGAACGTCCGTCTCGTTCCCATTTGCCACCTCCGGCTTCATCATCACACCTAAACTCGGTGTCTGTGAAGCCGGCAGCAGCTCAAATCTTCCTACCCGCAAGCAAGAAATACCACCTTCTTGGTCTTGTCATTTACGAAAATCAGGAAGCAATTGTCCATTCCACCGCTCTTACCCGCGTATGACACCTGCCATTCGTGCGTGTCTGCGTGGTACTCGATACTCGGCGCGTTGTAGTGTTGCAGGGTACCAACTACATCCATTGCTTTTTTTTGCGCCAACGCAATGACGGTACTTTTGGAAAGATGCGATGGCGACTCTGTTGTTGCCGGGGTAGCAGCTAAGCCACAGGCGCACGACAGCAGTGCGATGAGAGTTACCGCTACCAAGTGCGCGTGACGACGTACTCTTTTCATGGCCTAACGCCCGAGGTAAGCGGCGCAAAGACCGCGTAGCGGGATTTGCGTCCGTTTGACCGAGTTGTTAGGGGTTATTTCCAGCATTGTTTGAAGAGTGCCGTAATTGCTGGAATAAGGATTGCCGCGGTCTTTTTATTACCCTTAGAATTGAACTTATTTAGCGCAACGCCAGTATCTGAGGCACCAAATTCGGTTACCTGGTTAAGCTGCAAAGCAGTAAGACTCACTGGCTTTTTAATTTTGCTACCCACCACGCCTGATAGCTGTTGAAGCCTGAATGCTGTATATCGCTTTGCAAGCGGCGTTGCATAATATTTGTCTGCATTATCAAGTTGCGCTTTAGTTAGCTGTTGCTCCAACGCTGGTTCAAACGCGCTGGCTAGCGCATAGTCATTCAGCTGCTGCACACACGCCAGATCGACGTGTGGATTGTTTGTCATTCGATGAGCGATGGCAAGTTTGGCGCCACTCACAGCCATAAATGATAACGCTCGGGCGGCTGCGCCTGGTGCCGGTGAAGGGGGCGACGCTAACGCAGTTGTTGTGAAGAGAAGTAACAACATACAAAGTAGACGATACATTCTAGTTACCCCTAACGCCCGAAATCAGCGGCGCAGACCCGCGTAGCGGGTTTGCGTCCGCTGGATTGAGTTGTTAGCCGTCATTGCCGCGTCCTCGCAGGCGGTGAATCTCGGCGATGACCCTTGCAGACACCGACAATGGCGTGCCCCAG
>DATFHW010000033.1:0-162938 GCA_035247965.1 Saccharimonadales bacterium (SeqCode)
GGTTAGCACTGGTGCCGTTGGCGTTCAGGGTGCCGCCCGAGGCAACCGAGAGGATCACATTACCACCGCTCTTTACAATGACGCCGGGGTCGAGGGTGAGCGTACCGTTAACCGTGAGGCTTCCCACTACTAGAACAGCGTGGCTACTACTGCTTACCCGCCAGGTAGCGCCACTGGAGACTCTACTATAATAAGCACTTATTGCTCTGCCTTGGTCAATCCCAGTGGCGAGGTTTTCATTTGAGCCAGTCAAGATGATACCGCTCATATCTGTATCATACGCATTGATGGCATATCCAATTGCCGCTGCCAATTCATTGCGCTCTAAGCTCACCAAACCTTGCCCGCAAGAGCTCACTGCAAACGTGCTTTGGAGCAAACTATCGGTAACAGAAACTGTGCTCGTGGTATTACTGTCGCAGGCAACTGATAGGCTGTATGTGGCATCTTTAAAAATAGCACCCGCCACATTAATTGAGGCTTTATATCCCGAGACAGCATATGTGTAGTCTTGAGTTGCGCCATTGCTCGCACCATCGTTGTTACTGTCACCTCCGACAGAGTCATCTCGGTAACTTGTAAAAACTGCAGGATCTGAGGACGAACCCGTTACGTTTAGTGCTCCACCCTCTTGAACTTCAATGCCATAATATCCAGTAAATTTAACTATCGTTCCTGCATCTATGGTGAGCATTACGCCATCTGGCACGACAACTTTATAGTCCACCATGTAAACGTTGCCGGCGGTCCAGGTTTCGTCTGCGGTGAGGGTGCCGGATTTGTGGATTACAGGCAGCGTGGTAGTTTGGCTGGGATTTGGGGATAAAAGAGCCTGGGCTGTGACCTTAGTAGCGGTGGTTTGTTTTTTGGAGGGCTTTAGCTTGAATAGCTTAGCGACACTTTTTGCCGCATCTGGCTGGTGGGTTGACTGCGAATGCGACGGTGAAAAGAGCGCGAAGCCGCTAAGGATACTAATAGCCAATACCGATATAAGAAACGCTGGCTGTTTTAACTTTTCTGGAATACCCATACCACCTCCAAGAAACCTTAAGCTTTAGCGGCATTGTACGAATAGTTCCCCATAATTGCAAGACAAAATAAAAACAGGCCCCGAAAGACCTGTTTTCTGCAGGAATCTCTAGACTAAGATTCCTGACACTGAGCGGTTGTACCGCTGCTTGACTCAACATAGTAGACTGCTGCAACGTTTCTAGCAGATGCGTTGGTGGTGTCAATGGCATTACCGTTACACTTTGCGCCAGTTACAATGTTGACTACGTTCTTGTTGCTAGTGCCATTTAGAACTACATCGGTAGCACCAGTGTAGAAGCCGAGCTTCGCGTTGGCTGTAACCTGAGCTGCAGTAGTAGGCAGGGCGCCACTGTTGTTGTTGATATATTCTTGAACGGCAGCTAGCAATGCTGAAACATCATTCTTACGCTGCGTGTTACGGGAGTTACGCTGCAGTGCAGGAACAGCCAGGAAAACGATCAGCATGATCAAACCAGCAATAGCCAGAACGATCAGAACTTCGATGATGGTAAAGCCACCTTCACTACGTTTTTTGATATTAGACATGAGCAAATGCCCCCTTTGCCTTACTTTTATGCTTATGCTTGTAATATTACTGGCTCGCCCCTTAAAAAGCAAGCAGTTTTTCACAACAAGGAATCTATGTTTGAATGAACGATTGTCCAGCTAATCCGTAGATTGGCAGCAGCACAGCCGCCACAATCACGAAGGCGGCTACGCCCAACAGCACCATCAGGACCGGCTCAATAATAGTAGAGATGTTCTTAACTTCATCGTCCACTTCTTTTTCGTAGTATTCTGCGGTTTTGGCCAGCATGGCCTCAAGCGAACCAGACTGTTCACCAATGCGGATCATGTTTGGCACCAGCGGCAAAAAGTTAGGGTCCGGGCCAATGGCATCAGACAGCGATTTGCCGCCTTTTACCTTGTCTGCTGCGCGCGTAATTGATTCCTCAATGTGCACGTTGTTGATGGCGTTACCGGTAATCTGCAGCACCTGTAGCAGTGGCACACCACTTGCTACCAACGTGGTACCGGTACGTGCAAAACGCGCCATGTACATCTTCATAAACAAGCCGCCAATTGGCCATGCGTGCATCTTCCATTTGTCGATAATACGCTTACCACCAAGCGTTCGAGCATAACGAGTCGTAAAGAATACTGCCAGCGCCAAAAGAATCAGCACGATCCACCACTGGTGAATAATGAAGTTCGAAATTGCCAACAATATTCTGGTAATCAGCGGCAAGTTGGCACCCGGCAGACCTTCATACAACGTCTGTACCTGAGGCAGCACCTTCACGAGCATAAAGCCCAGTACCGCACCCATTACCAGCAGCACGATGATCGGGTACACCATGGCACCGCGAATCTTACTGATCAGATCAGCATCTTTTTCTTGCTGAATTGCCAGGCGTTCCAGCGCTTTGTCTAAAGTACCCGAGGCCTCACCGGCCGCAATCAAACTGACATAAATTTGGTTGAACACCTGCGGATGCTTAGCCATAGCGTCCGACAGCGTAGAGCCGGCCTCAACGTCGGCAATGATCTTACCCAAAACAATCTTGAGTGGCTTGCTGGTGGTTTGGTTACTCACACTGCGCAAGCTCTGCACCAGTGGCAAACCAGCGTTAATCAGCGTAGACAGCTGGCGCGAAAACAGCACCTTGTCTTTGGTTTTTACGCGGTTAAATCGGCCGCCCGGGCTTTTAGCGCCCTTCTCTGCCAGTTGGATGTCAATCGCCACCAAGCCTTCTTTGCGGATCAGTTTAGCAGCGGCCAATTCGCTTTCGGCCTCAACATTTGCTTTTACGTACTCACCAGTTGCCGGGTCGCGTGCCGTATATTTGTAGGAAAGCATTGCTTTACATTAGCCTCTCATTAACCTGTCGAGTTCTTCAATGTCTACAGCAAACTGACGTGCATCGTCGTAGCTGATTGAGCCGTTGTGTACCAGTTGCACTAGTGTTTTGTCCATAGACTGCATACCAAATTCCGAACCAGTCTGGATCACTGCTTCTAGCTGGTGCGTTTTGCCTTCGCGAATAATGTTGCGAACGGCCGGTGTTGCTACCAAAATTTCGGCAGCAGCAATACGGCCACCACCAATGGCAGGGATCAGGCGTTGTGACGCAATTGCCATCAAGATGTTAGACAGCTGTGAACGAATCTGTGGCTGCTGGTGCGGTGGAAATACGTCGATCATACGGTCAATAGATTGCGCCGCCGAGTTGGTGTGCAGGGTTGCGAACACCAAGTGACCGGTTTCGGCGATGGTAATGGCCGAGGCAATCGTTTCCAGGTCGCGCATCTCACCAATCAGCACCACGTCGGGGTCTTCACGCAAGGCCGAGCGCAAGGCTGCCGAGAATGAGTAGGTGTCGTAGTGCACTTCGCGCTGAACAATCACTGATCGTTTGGAACGGTGCGTGTATTCGATTGGGTCTTCGATGGTAATAATGTGCTCGGCGCGCTCCATGTTGATCTTGTGGATCATGGCAGCCAAGGTGGTTGACTTACCGGAACCAGTCGGACCAGTTACCAGTACCAAACCACGGGGGTAGTCAGCAAATTTGCTAACAATTGGCGGCAAACCAAGCTGCTCGATGCTCAGGATTTCATTGGGAATAAGACGCAAGGCAGCGGCCAAGTTGCCACGTTCGTGAAAAGCATTCACACGGAATCGGCCCAAGTCACCAAAGGCAAAACTGAAGTCAAATTCCTTGTCTTTCAGCAGAATTTGCTTTTGATCTTCGTCCAGAATTGCAAAGATCAGCGTTTCAACCGCTTCGTCACTCAGTAAATCTGCACCAGAAACTGGCACTAGCTTGCCATCAACACGTAGCATTGGTGGCAATCCCACCTGCAAGTGCAAGTCGGACGCCTTTTTCTTGACGACTTCTTCCAGTAAGACTTCGATTCTTGGTTGGCCTTGCATTTATGTTTCCACCTCTCGTTATGCACTGTCCGCGCTTGCGACGCGGTTAATTTCTGTTAGTGATGTTCGTCCCGCCAGGGCTTTCAAGTAGCCGTCTTCACGCATGGTGACCATCCCCTGCTTGATCGCGACGTCCTGGATTTCGGCGCTGGTTGCGCGCTTAAGGATCAGATCCTGGATTTCGGGTGTGATGTTAAACACCTCGTAAATACCCATTCGGCCCTTATACCCACCGGGAGAACTAGGACTATCAGTGCCCTTGGTTAAAGTATAAGCGTTTTGGGTGGCAAGTGGCAAGGTTTCGTAGCCAAGATCTTTGGCGACTTTGTCCATTTCTTCTTTGGTCTTGGGGAGCAAATGCCCGATTGTCTCTTTGATGGCCTGCGTGTCCACCTTGTCGGTCTGATACGTTTCACTCTGAGGACCAATACGACGAACCAGGCGCTGACCAATCACCGTGCGAACCGTACTGGCAATCAGGAACGGTTCAATTTCCATGTCGAGTAAACGAGGCAAAATACCGGCAGCACTGTTGGTGTGCAGTGTGCTAAACACCAAGTGACCAGTTAGCGCCGCCTGCACCGCCAGCTCGGCGGTTTCTTTGTCGCGAATCTCTCCCACCATCACAACGTCGGGGTCCTGACGCAAAATAGAGCGCAAACCACTGGCGAACGTTAAGCCTACGTCGGCATTCACCTGAATTTGGTTGATGCCGTCCATTTTGTACTCCACCGGGTCTTCCAGGGTCACAATGTTAATGGCATCGCTTTTTACTTCTTGCAGCAAGGCATATAGCGAGGTTGATTTACCGGAACCAGTCGGACCAGAGGTTAGAATCATGCCGTTGCTACCCTTAATGCCTTCGCGGATTGTGCGCAGCGCGCGGCCAGCATAACCCATGTCTTCCAGTTTTAGGCTGGTGCCAGATTTGTCGAGCAAACGAATAACCACCTGCTCACCCCATACCACTGGCGAAATCGCGATACGCAGGTCAATCGCGTGACCGCCAACGTTAATGCTAAATTCACCGTCCTGCGGAATACGATGTTCGTCAATCTTGAGGTTGGCCAAAATTTTGATACGCGATACCAGCGGTGGTTCGGTGGATTTGGGCAAACGCAGAATCTCGCGCAAAATGCCGTCAATGCGACAGCGAATCTTGAGTGAGTCCTGCAGCGGCTCGATGTGCACGTCGCTGGCGTTGTTTTTGGCGGCAAATTCCAGGATAGTAGACAGCGCCTTACTAATTGGCGAGTCCTGCACGATCGTCTTAATATTTTTGCTGTTGTCGTTTACCTGCACATTTGGAGCAGCGCCCTCGGCACCCTCAGCGGTGCCAACACCACCAATTTCACCCACCACTTGTTTGGTAATGTTGGCCGAATACTGATGTAGCACGTTGCGAATGCCGGATTCACTGGCTGCGTACACCTTGAGCGGGCGGCCGATTTTGTTCGATAAGAAGTCCACCGCCTGCACGTTATCGGCATCCAACATGGCTACAACCAAGCGATTTTGCATCTCTCCCAGCGGCACCGCCATATAACGTTCAGCTACATCTTGCGGCAACAGATCCAGAATATCTGGGTCGATGTGCGCGTTGCTCAGGTTCACATACGGTACTTTGGTAACGTGAGCGATGGTTTTGGTCATCACCTCGTCAGAGACGTGATTACCGGTCACCAAGAAACTCAAAAGCGGCGTGCTTTCTTTTTCGGCCGCCGATTTGAGCTTTGCAAGCTGGTCCTTGGTTAATACACCGTCCTTAACAAGTGTTTCTTCTACTTGCTGCTGGGCGGTAGTTGATAAAACGCTCATACTACCCTTGCCTGTCTTAGGTTATTGTGAAGCACCGGTAAACGGATCGGGGTTAGTGCTATTTCCAATCTGAATAAGCTGAGTCGGGTCAATAGAATCACTATTGAAGTACTTGCCCGATGGTTTTGGAAAGTCAGAAGTAATAGCCTCTACCACTTCTACCTTTTGCTGCCTATTATTGGGCGATGCGAACAGCGCCTTTGAAATAAAGAACGATGCCACCGCGCTGACAAACACGATGATAATGATAAGTGCGATATCTTTTTGTTTCATTACTTGATCACCTCTGTCGAGACTTTAAAGGTTTTCTCGGGCTGGTAGAATGTCTGCGCATTGATAGTAGCAGTCATATTTGACTGGCCACCGCTTAATTCCACGGATTGAATTTGGAATGGGCGAATTGAACGGTTAAACAGATCAACCAGGCCTTGAATTGACTGATACGAGCCGCTTACCTGAATCTGGAATGGCATTGCAACTGGAGCAGGTGCACCCGAAGCGCCCGCCTTTTGCTGCTGCACTTCGTCGTCGGTCCCGGTAATGCCCACAATAGTCAGGTTCTGGCTGTCGATCATTTTCTCAAGTGACGTAGCCAGTGCTGGGAAGTCGTACTTGCTAGGAAGTGCGTCCAGGACCAATTTAGCATTGTCACCATCTTGTTGACCTGTTCCAGATGGGTTGCCACCCAAAACGTTTTGGGTGGTGCCCACAAATGCTGAGTATGAGCTCACCAGGCTGTCTTTGGCGCTAATATTGTCTTTTAGTTGCGATACGGCGTCTTTTTTGGCGCCAATGATGCGGTTCTGGTAGCTTGCCTGGCTTATAAGTGTCTTGCTAGCAACCAGACAGAATACAACCAAGAAGGCCGCCACGCCGGTTGTCACAACAATAGTGCTATTGGCTTTGGTAATAAGTGATCGTTTGGTAGTTGATGATACGCGTGCCATAACTTTTCCTACTGACTTGTCCCGTTAGATTGAAAGAGGTCGGTTGGTTGCTCGGTAACTGATCGAGTGGTAGTGGTCTGCGGTACATTAAGCGACACACTTTGGTTTTCACTAAAGATAATCGGGTTGAATGACGCCGTAATAGTGTACGTTGCACCTGTTGCGGTGCGGCCGAAGGTAGACAACACCACGTTGGTAAATGCATTGCCAGACGCGCTAGAGTCGCCCGTGGTCTTGTACTTGGTGAACTTCAGGGTGTCTACATAGGTGTTAACTGTTTCAAGCGAGCTAGCCGAACCGCTGATACTAATAGTGTTCAGCGCAAAGTCCAAGTTGAGCTTAGAAATGCTTGCCTGTTGCGGTGTTACTTGTGTGATGTAACTAAAGGTACGCGTTGCCACGGCTTTTTTGTCGTGCAAGGCTGTGAGCGACTTCAGCTGGTTTTGAACCGTCAAAATCTTATTCAAATCACCGGTGTTCGTGAGCTCGTTACTGTAGCGCTTAATGTCGGTGTTCAGATCGCTAATGCTCTTCTTTTGCCACACCTGCACAACCAACAACAGAACCACAAAAATTGCCACTGCTGCGATAATTGCCACGGTAGAAACAAACATAACCAAGTGCTTTTGGCGCTGGGCCTTCAGATATTGCTGCTTAATGTCAGGTAGAAGGTTAAACTGAATCATTACTCTGTCCTCTCCGCAAGTCCGGCAGCAACACCGAAGTGATTAGAAACGGCTAGCAGTTCGTTCTGGCGATCAGGAGCAAAGGCTACGTTGCGCCAGGCATTACCAATTTCAACTTCTACGCCAAACTTGTTAGCCAAATACAGGGGGAATTCTGGCAAAGCCGATGCACCGCCGGTTACAATTACACGAGCAATCTTGCCGTCGGTGTAGCGACTTTGGAAGAACTTAATAGACTTGTCGATTTCACCAGTCAGGATGTCGACCGTGCCAATAATTGCATCATAAATGCGGCCCTCGAGCTTGTCTTTGCCCAAGCCAAATTTGAACACAAATTGGCGAGCCTGTTTGTCGTCAATGTTCAAATTCTGAGCAGCAGCACGAACAATTGCTTCGGCGCCAGTTGGAATAGCGCGAGTCAAACGAGGCGCACCGTTCATAGTAATAACCAAGTCGGTGCTCTTGCTGCCAATGTCCAGCACCATTTGCGGCGCCATAGTGTCTTGCGCAATCAACGCACGGGTCAAAGCCAGGTTGTCTGGCTCGAATGCAATTACGTCCAGGCCGATTGACTCCAAAAGGTCCAAACGGTTTTCCACAAAGTCATTCTCGACGCTAGAAAGCAACACTTCTACTTTGGTCTTGTCTTTTGGTGAATCACCAATAACAGCCCAGTCAATTTTTGACTTGTCGAGCGGTGTTGGAATGAGCGAATCAGCTTGATATTGAATAGCCTTGGCTAGCTCTGCTTGTGGCAGGCGGTCGAAGTCCACAACAGCGGTAAACACGCGCTGTGAAGGAATGCCCACGGCAACGTTACGCGTTGTCATGTGTGCCTGCGACAACAAGTCTTTAATAACTTGTGCTAGTTTTTGTTGGTCAGATTTGGCATCGCTTAGCACAATTTTGCTGTCCACAGGAACATACGCGTACTTCACCAGGTTGCGAACGTTGCCGCTCCCATGAAGCTCAACGAGACGAATTGCGGTTGTCCCGATGTCCAGTCCAAAAAATGCAGATACCCCACTCAGTAAACTCATGTTGATCCTCATTATACATAAGCGTTATGCTTATTTGCAAGTGTTAATATGCTTGGTTTGTTATAAAATTGGCGGCAAACTGGTAATCGCGTCGTATTTCAGTGCGTCAGAGTTCGTCGTGGTTGTGCCAGCAGCAGGTTGAGCGATCCACAGTGCTGGATTGTAGTTGAAGACTTCGGCAGCTTTGCTTATTGTGCCCGTTTCGCCGGTAGTTGATTGCGATACCGTGCCCGAGGTGCGCATCAGGTATACCTGGTAAGCGCTAAATAGTCCGTTTACTACCAACTGCGAATTACAGTTGTTATACATGGTGTCATCAATGGCGTATGGCGCGTAGGCGGACCCGCAGGTGTAAATGGCGCCCTTGGTGCCGTTCTTTTGCTGAGCAATGTAGGCACCATCTAACTGGTGTACGCCTGGTGCAATGTAAATGTTGCCCTTCACCACTAATTCGAACAGTGGCGTTTTGTCGTATGTCCAGTTGCCTGAGTACTTAATGTCGCCAGCAATGTAGACATCGCCATCAACATATACCGTGATACGGTTGCCGGGGTTAATTACGTTGGTGCCGCCAGGAATGGTCATATTACCGGTTACTTTGTAGGATCCCGTAGTCAAGGAACTTATGCCCAGCGGTGACGTCTTGGCAGTGGTGTTTGCCGCCTGGCTGTAATAATCAGGAATACATGGCAGATTTGCAAAGTTACCACCGTAAGCGTCATCGGTGTCAGTATTGCTAAATGCCAGGCCGCTCGGCACGGTGGCGTTATTCACCGATCCGCCACCGCCTGTTGTCTCGCCTGTAGCAAATTCGTTAATTGTGCCCAATGCAAGGGCGGCGAACTGTGTACCTGCGCCGGTAAAGTTCGTGCCACCGTTGTTCCAGGCGTTAATGGATGCGCTGTCTTTTTGGGTACAGGTAGTGCTCGTACCAGTAGAAATACCATTGCCCACCGACACGTCGCCACCGAACACGCGAACGTATGGCTTGGCAGCCACTACAATGCAAGCTTCGTCGCCCTTTGAGCCACCCGTAGCTTTGTATGGGTCAACAAATAATGAGCGACAGATAGTTTGGTTAAATGTAGACGCTGTGAAAGTCTCGGTAGCTAACGTGGTATTAGAATTAGCGCCGAAAGTCCGAGGGCAGCCAGTTCCTGGCGGCACATATCCGTTATTATTAACCGTTTCCGGGCTAGCGGGCTGATCATGGTAGCCCGTGTACGAAGCGCCGTAGATAGTACATGTTGTGGTACCACTAGCCTGTCCCGAACTGTTAGAAACTGCATAGGTAAACGTAACTGTGTCGCCCACTTGAGCAATTCCATCAGTGGCAGCGCCATTTATCTTTACGTCCACGCTCGGCGATAAGTTAAATGATGGAACTGATATAAGCTTTTCGGATGAGCCCACCAAGTTACCACAGTTTTTCTTAATACGATATTTGGTACCATCAGGATTGCTGAATACAATCGTACGCTGCGTTTCGCTGGACTGCTTCTTGTAAAAAATATCATCATTTTTGATCCACAGTGATCGTGCACTGTTTTGGAATGGTGCGTTGTAGGTTACCAGTTGATTCCACTGGACCCAACCCTGGGAGTCGTAATACTCTACGCGGTCCTGCCAGGTGTCAAAATTGTTTTTGGCATAGCTTACGCCCGAACCGATTGTACCGAATGACGTGCCGCTCTTACCCAGCATGGTGTCGATCAAAAACGCAGCACCCATCGCGTCGTTACCGCCGCCATATAGCAGCGACCGCATGGTGCTCACAAAGTTGGTCACGTTTGTAACATCCAATAAAGCACGGTTACCGTTGTCGATAACACTATCCACACTAATACCGCTTCCATTTTTGTACACGTCGGCACCGGTGAAGTAGCCAATACATTCAGCACGCCCGTAAATAGTAGTGCCGGTTGGACAGTCAGGACTGCCGGCACGAGCCGCGCTCGCGGTAGCTGGCGCTAAAATGCTCACGACCAAGGACAGCGTAAGTGCAGCGTTCGTAATATGCCTTACAATTTTCACTGTTTGCCCTCCAACTGAGAGATTTCATATTTGTAGCCCTGAATATCAGCGTTCTTGGAAGGGTCATCACTCTTTTCGGTAAGACTGATCGCCTTATTGAAATAGGTAATCGCGTCAGCCTTATTACCGTTTGCCTCGTAGGTGTACGCGAGTCCTGTTACCACGTCCAGCTTAGATTCAATTGCCTCGGCTTTTTTGTAGTACGAAATAGCCTGGTCGTATTTTTGGGCGTTCGAATACGTTGTTGCAAGCTGTACGTAAGCACCGCGAGTATACGTTTTGTCATGGGTGGTCTTTAGATAATTGAGCCAGAGCGTCTCGGCCTGGTCGTATTTTTGGGCGCTTACCAATGACTGCGTGTTTTCGACCAATTGCGCGTACTTGGTCTTCTCTGTTTCAGTCTTGTTGTTATTATTTACGTGGCGCTGATACAAAAATACACCAAGCCCCGCCACCACTATAAGTACGACGCTTAGCACAAGGAGTTTTACTTTTTTGCTCATATCCCTACATTTCGCTTACGCTTTTGTTGACTTTTATTGTAAGGTGCGGGGGCTGACAATGCAATAAATAATTGTTCAGGCCGGGATATGGTCTTTGGCGACTACTGCTTTTCAGGCAACGAGTTGACCGCTTCATGGAACATGGCATTGGTGCGCTTCATAAAATCAATAATAAATGCCAGCTGATCGTCACTATAGGACTCGATGAGCGCATTAAAAGCCTTTTGTAGCGGCGCATAAAGCTCTCGCCCTTTGGCCATAGCTTTTTCAACTTCTTTGTTTTTTACTGATTCCACCAGCACTCGACGTCGGTCATTGGGGTCAGCGCGGCGTTGCACATACTCACGGCGCTCTAATCGGTCGATCATGCCCGTCATACCGCCAGTAGTAATACGGCAGCGCTTGGCAAGCTCCCCTGCGGTGAATGGACCATGTTGCGAGATAAGGCTCCAGCATTCAAACTCAACAGCACTTAAACCCACATGCTGCGCAATAGCGTGCACTAGCAAAACATTAGTGTTACCATTGTCTTCTACTGCCAAGCCCAACTGGCGAAGCATTTCCCGACGGTGTTGCGGCATGGAGTCATTGGTAATAAAAATATGATCTTGTTTTTTGCTTGACATATCTTCAGTAAACATTTATCTTAGTAGCTAAGATATTAAGCAAACTTAATTCTTATACGCTTAAATAATAACCTACAAAAAAGGATAAATCAATGGAACACGCCGCTGCGCATCACGCCAGCAAGTTCACTGCAAAGCAAAAGAAAATTGCTTTGACTATTGTGGCACTTGCCTTTGTGATGGATTTGCTCGACAACACTATTGTTAACATTGCGATTCCTTCGATTCAGGCCAACTTGGGAGCAAGTTACGCCATGATTCAATGGATGATCGCAGGTTATGCTCTAACCTTTGCCCTTCTGCTGATTACCGGCGGCCGTATGGGCGACGTGTTTGGCTACAAAAAAATGTTTTTGATCGGTGTTGGTGGATTCACCATCGCCTCACTATTAACCGGTATTGCCCCAACTGCCATGTTCCTGGTTCTTGCGCGCTTGGTACAGGGTGCTATGGCTGCGCTGATGGTGCCGCAGGTGATGTCTATGATGCAGGTCATGTACAAGCCAAGTGAGCGCACCCAGGTGATGGGTCTGTTCGGTATGCTGGCCGGCTTGGCCGCCTCGCTCGGTCCAATTGTTGGTGGTTTCTTGATTGAAGCTAACTTCTTTGGCTGGGACTGGCGCCCGATCTTTTTGATCAACCTGCCTGTTGGTATTTTTGCCCTGATCATGGGCATGAAATACCTGCCCGACGGCAAGTCTGAGCACCCGTTGCACATCGACATTAAGGGTACGTTACTGATTGTTACAGCGTTAAGCCTGTTGGTATTCCCACTGATCGAAGGCCGTGATCTGGATTGGCCAGTGTGGACTTTGGGCATGATCGCTGCATCTATCCCTGCCCTGGCACTGTTTGGTTGGTTTGAAACCAAGAAGCACAAACGAGACCAGTCTGCCTTGATCGTGCCGTCATTGTTCAAGAAGCGCTCATTTGTGAGCGGCTTGACCCTGAACGTACTGCTCGAATCCGTTATGATCGGCTACTTCCTGACGCTGACGTTGGTTCTGCAAGCCGGCTTGGGCGTAAGTGTACTGAAAGCCGCCGTTATCGGTGTTCCGACTGCCGTTGGTATGGCGCTGAGTTTTGCAGTATTTGGTAACAAATTGATCCCTAAGTTTGGCCGTAACGTGATTAGCATTGGCGCAACTGCATTCGCCGCTGGCCTAATTTACACCACTTGGGTTGTCGCACACTACACCTTGCACGTTGGTGGCTGGCAGTTCATTCCTGGCTTGTTCTTGAGCGGTATCGGCTTGGCGCTGATTATGGCTCCGATCTTCTCGGCTGCTTTACAAGAAGTTGACCCAACACACGCTGGTTCGGCATCAGGTATTTTGAACGCAATTCAGCAAGTTGGTGCAGCCATTGGTATTGCTGTGATTGGCGTGATCTTCTTTGGCCAGCTGAACCACGGTGCATATCAAAGCTTTGACGACGTGTCGCCACAGCTTCGCAAAGATCTGACGGCGCTGCACGTTCCAGCTGCTGCCCAGGATCAAATTCTGGCTAGTACTCGAACTTGCTATTACGACCGTACGACTGCCAAAGACAGCAACGTGACCCCTGAAAGTTGTAAAAAGATCAAGGCTCACGCCGACAACAACGGTGTTGTAGCTGCAAAAATTGGTGCCGCCGTTTCGAGCGCTGCCAAACAGGCGAACGCCGACAACTTTGCCCACGCCTTCAAGATGGGCGTTGTCTACACCTTGGGCGTGCTGATTATCGCCGTTGGCGTCAGCATGACCCTACCCAAAAAATTCCAGATGCGCGAAGAGATGTAATCTTTCGTTCGTCTGAACTACAAAACCAGCCCGTGCTCCCCGCGGGCTGGTTTTATTTAGCACTTACCTCTGTTATAATAAGCGCATTATGGCATCACTTTCTATTGGTATCGTCGGCTTGCCCAACGTCGGCAAATCAACCCTGTTTAACGCACTCACGGGCAGCAACATTTTGGCAGCAAACTACCCGTTTGCCACCATCGAACCGAACACCGGTATTGTTCCCGTGCCTGACGCTCGTTTGCAAAAATTGGGCGACTTGTACCATGCACAAAAAATTATTCCAGCCACGGTGACTTTTGTGGACATCGCCGGCTTGGTTGCAGGCGCCAGCAACGGTGAAGGCCTGGGCAACCAATTTTTAAGCCACATCCGCTCGTGCAACGCAATTGTTCAGGTGGTGCGCGCCTTTGAAGACGGCAACGTGATTCACGTGGACGAACAGCACAATCCGCAAAAAGACATGGACACGATCAACACTGAATTAGTGCTGGCCGACCTGCAAACGGTTAGCAAACGTCTGCCAAAGTTCGAAAAAGAAGCTCGCGCCAATCCTAAATTAAAGGCCGAGCTAGACACACTGCAGCGCGTGCACGATCTGTTGGACAACGGCCAACCACTGTCTAGTGTGGATGACATCAACCTGGAGCACCTTGCCGATTTGCATCTGTTAACCGCTAAACCGGTCATTTATTTGTTCAACCTGGACGAAGCGGGTCTGAGTAGCGACGAAAAGAAACAAAAACTTGCGCAACTAGTGGCGCCGGCCAAAGCACTGTTTGTGTGTGCGCAACTGGAAAGCGAGTTGCAAAGCCTGGACGAAGCCGACGCCGCCGAAATGCTAGAGAGCTACGGCCAAACCGAATCTGGTTTGGTGCAGCTGATCCACGCCGCCTATGACACCTTGGGCCTACAAAGTTACCTCACCGCTGGCGAAAAAGAGGTTCGCGCCTGGACAATCAAGCAAGGCTTCACTGCCCCACAAGCTGCCGGCGTGATTCACGGCGACTTTGAGCGTGGCTTTATTGCCGCACAAATTATTGATTACGACGACCTGGTTGCTGCTGGTTCCGAACAAGCCGCCAAACAAGCCGGCAAGGTTCGCACCGAGGGTAAAGACTATGTGATGCAGCCTGGCGACGTGGTAGAATTCCGCTTTAACGTCAGCAAGTAGGCACTTGCTCTAGTCTGTTTTACGAAAGAAAAAAGTATAAACGCCCGAGTCCCATCATCGGGCGTTTATTTCTAGTTTATTTAGTAAAATCGCGGGTAGCGACGTCGGCGTTGCAGCACCGGCATCTTGTTGTAGGGGTTGAACGGCATCAGGATTGGCCGTTGTAATCCCCCGGTTTGTAAGGCTAGTCCACCGATCAGCACTCCCATGTCGTCATAGCTGGCCACCGTGCTCTGCGCCGGTTGCGTTGCTGCCTGCTGGATTGGCTGCATGAGCCCGTAGTGCTGGCGTAATTCCAACATTCGTTGCTGCGTGTAGTTCAGGACCTCTCGCAAATGGTACGAACTCCAGCTGCTAAAGTGTAGCGTTCTGCTTGGCGTTATCACTTTGACCGTGCTTATCATCAGTTGCGCGCTATAATCGATCTCGGCAATCATGTCGAATCGGATATCCTCCACCGCGACGAACATTGGTTTGTGGTCTATCAGCAGTAGTCGCTGATCGGTTACTACGAGCATGGCAAATCCGCCCTCGTATCGCCCATTTGCACAGTGCGCGACATGTTCGTCAGGTGTTAGGACATTAGCGAGTTCGCGTATCTCGCCACGTCCCCAGAAACGGAAGTAGCATCCCACCTTTTTGAGCTGCTGCTCAACCTGAGTCAGGCTGATCATAGTTCCCTCCTTTTCCCCGAGCCTATTGTGGCCGGTACTTATAGTATGCCCCCTGTACCTGCAGAAGTCGGTGGTCTTTGTCACGTTGCCTGCAGGATATTCGTCACAAGATGCTACACCTGGCTTATGTACCTGCTTGTGGCCAATCTGTAAATATGCTACAGTACAGATATGTTGACGGCTACGAGCCCACCGAACGACAACGACTTCGTCAACCTTTTCCACCAAGGTAAAAAGTTGGCATTCAATAAAGGCGAGTTTATCGTTAAGCCTGGCACCTCTCCGTCGGGCGTTTTTTATATAGCCAGTGGCTTGGTTAAGGCCTACGATATCACCAAATACGGCGACGAAAACTTGCTGATTATTCGCAAATCGGGTGAAATTATTGGGCTCACGCGAGCTATTACCGGACGCGATCGCCGCATCATGTACACTGCCCTGACCACAGTAATTGCCTTTTATATTGATCACGAGACGTTTCAAAATTACTTGGTAAGTCACCCCAAGGCCGCCCTGCCGCTTGTGGACATGCTGGTGGACATGTACCGCTTGCATTCGGAACGTATTTTGAACCTGGAATACCGCACCGTGCGCGAGCGTCTGGCGTCGTTTTTACTAGGGTTAGTGGAACGATTCGGCCAAAATACACCCGACGGCATTTTGCTGGATGTGCCGCTGCGCCACCAGGATATTGCCAGCTCTATTAGCGCCACGCGCGAGACCACCAGCCGCGAATTAACCGTGCTGGAACGCCAAGGCCTGCTGACACGCAAGCAGTTTCATATCACCATTACCAACGAGCAAAAACTGCGCCAATACTTGGAATAGCTGCGCTTTTAGGGCGCTATTTCCAGTGCGAAACAATCTGCTCTACAGTTTTCACTGCTAGCTCATGCGGCGGCACGTCTTGTGTATCGTAATAGTGATCGGTGGTCATGTAGTCTTCCACCACGCTCAAACAAAAAATTTCGTCGGCCAAAATGTGCATGCGGTCTACTGCCGGAACGCTGGCCAATGGCGTGGCCATAACCAAACGCTTGGTTTTGATTGGTTTTAAAAATTCCGCTGCCAAGTCCAGCGAAAATCCGTTGCTCAGCCCGTCGGACACCAAAATAACCACGTGACCCTGCAATAAATTTTTCTTGATCAAGCCGCCGCGCCCTTCCAGGCGATGCATTTCCTGCATTTTTTGCATTTTTTCTTGTTCAATAAAGCTGCGGTACTCGCTTACAAAATCCTCGATTTCACCCGGCGAATAAAAGGTGTTATAGGTAAACGACCCGGTGCTGGTGACGCCCGCCAAAGCTGTGTTTTCGTGCGGCAACTGAATGGCGTCGGTGAGCAACATCATGAGCACGCTATGCAACTCCATAGCAATCTGCGCCCCTACCATTACGGCGCCATCGCTCAAGGCAACGACGGCGCATTTTTGTCCCTTATACTTTTTTGCAATCTGTTTTGCGAGCAACTGGCCGGCCTCGGCACGGCTTTTGAAATACATATTGGCAGTGTACCACGACTTATCTGTAAGCTCTAGCGTTTTGCTATAAAAGATGCTGTAATCTTGGCTTCATCTTTTGCCCCCGCATGCCGACGCAGACTCGGGCGGGTTGCGTTGCAAATCCCTCGCTAGCGCAGGCAAGCTCGCGCAAAAGATGCATCAAGCCGTGCGGCGGAGTTTGTAAAAGCGCTCGCGGTTGCCTTTGGAGCCGGCTACGTCTGAATCGGCTTTGTCCAAAACCACAAAATAGCGTGTTACCCACTGCTCAAAATCTTTTAAAATGTCGCGGCGCATGCGATCGTTCTTGATCACGCCTTTGTGTTTCAGATTGCTTTCGCGAGCCTCAAACTGAGGTTTTACCATTGCGGCTACGATGGTATGTGGGCCACAAAGCGTGGCTACGTGCGGCAAGATGTCGCGCAGGCTAATAAACGATACATCGATTACCACCAAGTCCGGCACTTCGATAATCACCCTACTCCCGCCTACCAACTCAGACTCGGCAGGTTGCGTTGCAAGTGCCTCGCTAGAGCGGGTAGGCTCGCGTAAGGCGCCCGCACCTTGGGCAAGGATGACGTTGCGGATGTCGGTCTGTTCGTGCAGTTCGATGCGTGGATCACCGTGCAAGCTAGGATGTAGCTGATTGGTTCCCACGTCCACCGCAATTACCTTGCGAATACCATGTTTTAAAGCGTAGTCAGTAAATCCACCGGTTGAACTACCCACGTCCAGCATCACTTTGTTGGCAAATTCCAGATGCAAAATTTTGGCAACCGAGGCCAGTTTAAGCCCAGCGCGCGACACATACTGCTCGTCGGCTTTCAGCTCAACATCCTGTTCAGTATCAACCATCGCACCTGGCTTGGTGGTCTGTTTGCCAGCCACGTACACCTTGCCCAAGCGAATCCAACTTTCGGCCTGACTCCGTGACGGAACAAGCCCGCGGCTGAATAAAAGTTGGTCTAAGCGCTGTTTCATCTGGTATTAGTATACATTAATTGAGGTAGGTGTTAATTTGCGCAGCAATGTTGGCAATTGCACTCCAGGAACTATTGCTGGTCATAACAACCAAAATGTACGGGCCGTTGGGGCCATACACAATGCCGGCGTCGTGAATCACGTTATCTACAAAGCCCACTTTGTCGGCCACGGTCTGACCAGTTCCCTTTGGGATACCCGAGCGATAAATCTGGCGCTTCATGGCGTCAATTAAACGACCTGTATCTGCGGCGTTCAAAAGTGTGCCGCTCTGTAATTTCTGCAAGTACAGTGCTAGATCGTTTGAGGTTGTCAGCAACGTGGAGCCAGTTAAATCGGTACCCGTGAGGCCCAAGCCGCGCATGGCATCTTCTGCCGCTTGCCAGCCGCCCACCTTGTCGGCAAATGCCTTGGCGCAGTTGTTGTCGGACTTTACGATCATGTCGTCAAAACAGGTTGTGGCATCACGACCACCGTAAATTTGATCGCTCCATTGCATGGCGCCTTGATTGATACGCTGGAAAACCACGTAGGCTATAAATAATTTGTACGTACTTGCGGCCTCAAACTGTTTGCTGCCGTTGGCGCTGGCCGACAGACTGGCTCCGTACATGGTAACCACGGACACGCCAAAGCCTTTGCTGCCAGCGATGTCGTTCAGTAGCGCGGTCAAACCCGCGCTCGTCTTGGAATACGAACGCTTGTACACCACGCTTGGTGGCAACGAGGTAACGGGTACACTTACAGTGGTCTTTTTACCCGACTGCAGCGCGCCGTTTACCAGCGAAACCACCTTGTCAGCATCGACGCCTCGACCGTCAGCTCCGGTAACGCGGCCGGTTTCCACGTCGTCCACCACGGTAACAGTGGTGGTACCCGGCGCTTTGTACACCTTGGACTGAATGTTGTCGGCCAAGTATTTCTTGAGCACTTCGGCGTTAACCGACAACGATAGCATCTTGGTTTTGGGATCTTCCGGAAAGTCCAGCCAACTGCCAATTGTAGCTTTGCTCGCTGTAACGGTTTGATTATTGACCGAGAAACTGAGCGGTGTGTCCACAGCCTTTTGGGCTTTTTGCAGCACGGCCTTCACCTCGCTGTCGCTTCGGGGAGCCTCTTTTTCTTGCGACTTCACCGTTATCGTTGCCCGGGGTGCCAAATTGCTCGACTTTATACCTTTTATGATCTTATTTGTGTCATATGATTGGCTAGGCTTGGCCGGAACCAGCTCTACTTTACCGCTTGCGACGGTAATGCCGGCGTTTTGTGGAGCTACGTAAGCCGCTTTGCTCATTTGCTCAGCGGTGTATTTAAGGCGATCGTCGTCAAAGCCAGCTTGCATGGGCGTGTGACGGCTCGAACCAATAAACACCGAAGAGAACGGCACAAAGCGCCACCCCAATTTGTAGTCAGTTGCCGCTTGCGCCGTTTCTTTGCTTTGCGGGTCAATGCCCGCCTCCCCAAACGAAATAGTCGACTTTTTGGCCCCTGTTACAACGGTGAGCTGAGCATTTTTATACAGCGCATCGAGCTCTTTTTGTATGGTGGTTGTGGTTTTGCCGCCAACGCCTAACGCGTCTACCGACACGCCAGGGAGTGCGCGGCCTTTTGGCCACAAAAGTTGTACAAGCACAACAGCAAGCAGCGCAATTCCGCTGATCTGAATAATTTTGCGTACTGGCCAATCTCGCGATGCAATCCATTGCACTAATCCGCGCCATCGGCGACCGTGTCGGTTCATGCTCCCCACCTTATATAAACACTACTTTTTAGTATAGCAGTTCGATTTATCGGGCAAAACTACTTTGCTCGCTCCAGGTATTCACCGGTGCGCGTGTCTACTTTAATAACGTCGTCTTGCTTAATGAATGCCGGTACTTTTACGGTGATACCGGTTTCTAGCTCGGCGTCCTTCAAGACAGAGCTGGTTGTGTCGCCCTTGACCACATTTTCGGTGTACACCACTTTGAGCGGTACGTTCTTTGGCAGTTCCACGTTAATTGGTGAGCCGTTAAAAAATTGCAGCTGAATTTTGTCACCTTCCTTGAGGTAACCCGCACCATCGCCAACCAAATCAGCAGACACTTCAAACTGCTCAAACGTTTCTTCGTTCATGAAGTAAAAAACGCTGCCGTCGGTGTACAAGTACTGCACATTTTGCGTTTCCACGTCTGCGCTATCAAGTTGTTCGTTGCCCTTGTAGGTCTTTTCCAGCACCTTGCCGTCGATCAAACTTTTGATTCGGACGTTCACAATCGAACCGCCGCGGCCCATCACCTTTTGGTTATAGTCGGTAACGCGATACGGCACGCCGTCAATCTGAAACAACGTACCTTTTTTGAGATCAGTAATGCTGAGTGCCATTAAATGCTCCTATTGTAATTCAGAAATAATATGCTGAGTGAGCGCCGAAAGCTGCGCCACGTCAATTGCGCCCAACAAATTGTGTTCACTCGCTTTGAGTATCTGTTGCTGCAATTGCTCGAGGCGCTGCCGGCCCTCTGTGGCAGCCTGTTGCTGTTCGGCCCGGGTCTGAGCGTATTCGTAATCACGTACGTCCAGCCGGGCATCAGACAGCTGCAGTTTGAGGGTTCGCACCAGCTCTTTTTCTTCGTAAGAAAGCGTTTCAACATCGAAGGCGGTGAGCTTGCCATTAGCAAGCGCAGCCAAATCCTTCATTTGTGTTGTGAGCGATGCGTATTCCACCCGTCCCCCGTTATTAGTTGTTTGCTACGAAAGGCAGCAAAGCGATGTTGCGAGCGCGCTTGATAGCGGTGCTCAAACGACGCTGTTGCGATTCGGTCAGACCAGTCTTTTTGCGGGTCTCGATTTGACCGTATACGTTTACGTAGCGCTGCAAGGTCTTAAAATCCTTGTAGTCGAAATATGGAACGTCGGTTTTGTGCTTAAAAATCTTTGCCATGGTTTATTCCTTCTTAGAATGGGATATCGTCGAGGTTCACTGGCTCATCGCCAATGTCTTCAATCACTACGTCATCTTTTTTGCCGGAGCCGGAACCGTTAGAGGAACCGCCACCGTTGTTGGAGCCGCCGAATGAACCGGCGCCCGATCCTTCGCCGCCTTCGCCACGACCGTCAAGGAAGGTTACGTCGTTGGCCAGCACTTCAACTTTGCTGCGCTTCTGACCATCTTGTTCCCAGGAACGGCTTTGCAAGCGGCCCTGTACCAAGCAACGACGACCTTTGGTCATGTACTGTGCGACGCGTTCAGCCAATGGACCCCAGGCCGAAACATCGATGTAATCGGTTGCTTCTTGCCATTCGCCAGACTGATCTTTGTAACTGCGGTTCAGTGCCAAGCTAAAGCTCACAACGCTTTGACCGCCTGGTGTTTGCCGCAATTCTGGATCGCGAGTTAGGTTCCCCATCATGATAACTTGGTTGACACTTCGTGCCATAGTGATTCCCTCCGAGAGCTCTAGCGGTCGCCCGCCTGCGCACACATCTGCGCTAGCCCTGCTCTTCCCTTAGTTTTATGTGCTTAGTATAGCTTATTCTGCTGATTTTTCAGCTTTTTCGGCGTCGTCAGCAGCTTCGCCACGGGCAGCAGCCTTTTTGGCTTTCTCTTCTTTCAGAGCTTCAGCCTTGGCGATTGCCTTGAGGTCAGGACGAGTAATCATAAAACGGATTACTTCGTCGGTGATGTTCATGGTGCTTTCTACCTTGCGAACAGCTTCTGCCGGGAATTCTACGGTGTAGAATACGTACACAGCATGTTCGTTTTTCTTGATTGGGTAAGCTAGCTTGCGCTTGCCCCAGTTGTCGGTGTTTTTGATTTCACCACCGTTGTCGGTGAAAATCTTTTCCACTCGTGAGGTAGCTTTTTCCAGATCAATTTCCAGGTCTGGGTGGTAAAGCACAGCAACTTCGTACTGGTTCATCCTAAGACTCCTTTGGATTTATAGCCCACGCGCTCTCATTTAGCCGTGAACTGAGTTAATAACAGAGGTAATTATACGCTACTTGGGGGCAAAAAGCAAACAGCCCGGGAGTCCGGGCTGTTTGGGAGTTTCAGGGGTGACTATCGTTGCAGGTGGACAACATAGCTACCGTCGGCCTGTCGGTCGAAGTTCATCTGTTGGCCAACTGGCAATTGTTCAGCCTGCTGGTTGGTGATGCCGGCCTTGTTTACGGCGTTGGCAACTTCGGTGGCGGTAAGCCCAGCGTCATGGCCAGCTTCAAAGATGCTACCGCCTGCTTTCAGTGTAGCGGTGGCGCGAACCACCTTGCCATCTTTGGTTGTAAAGCTAATGCTGTCGTGGTCGGTTTCTTTGGTCTGCTGTTGCTCACCAGTGGCAGAACCAGTGGTATGCTGCTCCGTAGGGCTCGGGACAAAGTTTGGCGTGGTCGGCAGTGCCGAAGGGCCAACGCTAGGCGTTTTAGTAGTAGCCGAAGGTTTTGGCGTCACTTTGTGCGTCGGTGTGGCCTCCGGAGTACTTGCGCTGGCTTGAGGACCAAAAGGTTTGGCAGATTCAGAGGCATGTGGCGTTGCGCTTGCGCTCGCTGATGCAGGAATATCTTCGCTGGCAACGTTGTGCTGGATACCCAGTCCGGCGGCTACGGCAGTCATGCCAATACCAGCGGCGGCTAGGGTAATTTTGCTACCGTGGCGATCCCAGAACTTTTCGCGAGTATCACCAGAGGACGCTGCTCGACGATTAGCTCGTGCTTGCATTAGCTGGCGCCATGAATCTTTTATTTCGTTGCCGGCAGCGCTAAATTCGCTCCGAATGCCTTCGACATCTATACCCATACGACCCAATCGAGCTACGATACGATCGCGGCGACGAGCCTCCGGAGTTACTAATACAGGTGTTGCTTCGCCGCTGGTGTGCAAGCGACCGTCAGCGCCAATTACAGGGCCGTCGTCTTCGCCGGCTGAGTTATTGGTAGCAGCTTCTGTGCTCGCTACGCGGACAGAGCCTGTGTAGCCTGCGCCAACCTGGCCGTCCGCCATAATACGTGGCGTCCTGCGGCCTTTTGGTGCACGGTGGCGACCACCGGTCTGAGCTTCGGGTTCTGATGGTGCAGCGACAGGTTCTGAGGCCTCGGTTGTACCCAATGGGATGCCAGCCTGTTCCATACGAGGCATCTTACGGGCAGCTTCTTCGGCAGCTTCTGTGGCTGCTACGCTAATGACAGGGTCGTCACCTTCCTGGAGCTCTAATGGAACGTAAAGGTTACCCTGGTAGCCGTGTTCTTCTGTTGAATTACTACTGCTTTCGCTGCCTTTTTTGCCGGATTCACCCGTGTAATGAGCTGCAATCCCAACGGCCTCTTTGTGGGCATATGGTGTTCCACGGTGTTTACGGGCTGTGATTGAACTAAATTGGTCTTCCTTGAGGCCAGCAATATCTTTATCTACATCATATGCTTTTCGGCGGCGACCTGTCGCGCCTTCGCGATTAGCCAAAGCCTTCTGCTTGAGCGCGTCATACATATCTGGCTGTGACTGCGCATCTTGCATTTTCTGCTCTGCGGCAGTCATTTTGGCTTCAAGTGCATCCATACGAGTGTCAAATTCTTCAGGAGTCTTTGCGGCTGATTGCTCTGGCGCCGCTGGGTTGTCCATTTCGTTGCGGAATTCGGCAACGGTGTCAAAAATAGCGTCGTCGCGAGCGCGCATTTCTTCTTCGGTTAGTACGTTTTGGTTTTGGATGTGTTCACTCATGTGAGGTATGAGCCTTTTTTACTTTGTTATATATACATTACCAAATATTTTACTTTTTGTCAATATTAAGCACTAGCGTGTTAGATCCTGGGGCCTGTCACCAGATGACCGGTCGCGATTCGCGCAAGGCGGTCTGCCCCTTCCCGCTCCTCCTGGCTCAGGCTGTCGAGCTCGCGGACCACGTGTAGAACATCATTGGCCAACGTATCCACGTATCGCATGGTGTCCAGCTCATCGAGCAGTACAGCGTGCCCCATGCGCTGAAACTGCTGGGCCTGCACACCCGCATGGCCATCGCGCTGACAAAACCGGAACTCAATACGATCCCGTCGCTTTAACCCTTGTAAATCAGTTTCAATTGTGTGAGCGTCAGGCTCCAGAACAGGATTTCCACGCTGGTCATAGAGCACATGACCTTTGGCATCGGTTTGCGTGGCATAACTTACTCTTGCCCAAAATGTTGGCTCCATGTGGCCTGCGCTGTTGGTACGAAAAACGGCGCAGTGCGCCGATGTTGAATAGCCTTTGCCGTCGTGGGTAGGTCTAGCCTCTGACCAAACCATGCGATCAAAGCAGCGCTCCACAACCTGCCAGGTCAAAAATTTTACGTATTGAGCAGGGTCGTGCAGCGCGTGTGTTTTATCTTTTATGTGCAGCTCTTTGAGCAACGCTTTTTGGTGCTCCAGATAGTTCGGTTGCAGGTCGGCAAGGTTAGGCGGAGTATAGTTGTTGGGCGTTTTTAGTGTGTCAAAAATACGAGGTTGCGCCCTGTATGGCACCTCTGTTGTTTGTGTGTACATTTTGAGCCCTTTCGAACAAAAACCATTTGTGTACATATGATTGTGCGCTTGTTCGCACTACGTTTGCAAGAGGCTTATGCACAGGTTTGCAGCGCTTCAGATACGGCAAATTGCTGGGTGTGATATTTATTGCGCTTGCGGTTACTGCACGAGGAATTTTTCGCGTGGACCTTGAGCATCTGGCGGCGTGTCATCACCACCACCTTCGCCTTCTGTTGGAGCGGCTGAGCCGCCAAAAACGTCGTCGAATGAGCTAACCAGCACTTCACGCGGGCGCGAGCCGTCTGCCGGACCCACAATGCCCTGTTCTTCCATGGTTTCGATCAGGCGTGCGGCACGGCCGTAGCCAATACGCAAACGGCGTTGCAGCAAGCTGGTGCTCGCCTTGCCGCCTTCGATCACCACGCGCACGGCGTCTTTGAACATGTCGTCGTCGGCGTCGCTGGCGTCCATACTCATCACATTGCTACCCTTGCCCAGTTCAACCTTTTGGCTAATGATGGCATCATCGTATTGCGGTGGGCGTTGTTCGCGGATAAAGGCAGTGATTTTTTCGGTTTCTTCGTCGCTAATAAAGGCGGCCTGCACACGCTTGGGTTTGGGCATGTCGCTGGTAGACAGCAGCATGTCACCGCGGCCCAACAGTTTTTCGGCTCCCATTTGGTCAATAATGGTACGCGAGTCAACCTGACTGGCTACAGTAAAGGCGATGCGAGCTGGCACGTTAGCTTTAATGAGGCCAGTGATAACGTCAACCGACGGACGCTGCGTGGCAAGCACCAGGTGAATACCGGCAGCGCGAGCTTTTTGGGCCAGACGTACAATGAGCGCTTCAACATCGCGGGCGGCCATCATCATTAGGTCGGCTAACTCGTCAATCACGATCACGATGTACGGCATGCCTTCCTCTTTTTTGAGGTTGTTATATTCACCAATATTGCGCTTGCCTACTTCGGCCATGGTGCGCAGGCGGCGCTCCATTTCGTCTACGGCCCACTTGAGCGCACTAATACATTTTTCGGGCTCGTTAATTACAGGGGTCAAAAGATGTGGCAAGTCGTTGTACGGCGTCAGTTCCACCTGCTTGGGGTCGACCAGAATCAGTTTGAGATCGGCCGGACTATTGCGGTATAGCATGCTGGTCAGGATGTCATTGATCATAACCGACTTACCTGAACCGGTTTGACCAGCTACCAAAAGGTGCGGCATTTTGGCTAAGTCGGCAACCACTGCATGGCCACCAATGTCTTTACCAATAGCAAACGTCAGGGGGCTCTTGGAACCAGTCCAGTCACGCGATTGCAAAATAGAACTTAGGCCCACAATTGCCGGCTTAACGTTTGGCACCTCAATACCCACGGCGCGTTTGCCAGGGATTGGTGCTTCCATGCGGATAGCGTGGGCAGCCAGGTCTAGCGCCAGGTTGTTCTCGAGTGCAGTAATTTTGGTCAATTTAACCCCTGTTGGCGGTTTGAGTGTGTACTGTGTAACGCGCGGGCCAACGTTGGCGCCCTCCATTTCAACGTCAATGTTGAAGTTAGAAAATGTGTCATGGATGGTCTGCGCATTGCCGTTTACGTCACCGGGGTCGGCCTTGTCTTGTTTTTGGTCAAGTAAGTCTACCCCTGGGAACTTCCAGTCAGGATCGCTAGCGGTGGTGAGTGCTTCTAGGTTCTCGACGGGAGCTGGCACAGGTGCTGCAGCATTCTTAAACGAGCCCAGGCGCGGCTTGGGCTTTTCGGCGTGTTCTACAGGGACGCCCTCGTTTAGCTGGAAACCTTTGGCGTCGGCGCGAGCTTTTAATGTGTGCAGGTCGGTGTCGCCTTCGCGGGCATCGCGCTGCGTGAACAAATCTTTTATTTTGAGCAGAATGCTTGGCGAAATACCGAAGGCAAAGAATATGGCCATCACGGTAAATACCAGGAATGTGATGCTGGCTGGGAACTTATCGAGCAAACTCAAAACAGCGGCGCCCATCAGGCTACCGGCTTGACCACCATGGCCGTGCGCCCATGCTCCGTCAGATGATTGCTCGGCAAAAGTTGTGAACAAAAATCCGGCTGAAAATACCAAAACGGCGAACATACCCAACAGCTTTCCGAGTGGAATGCGATGATCTTCGCTGCTGAATTTGTAAATGCCCCAGTATACCAGAGCAACTGGCAACAGATACGCAGCCCAGCCGAGCGTCCAATAACCGGCGTGGAACAAGCCTTTTGGCAACGGGCCGCCCGTGCCAAATCCGCCCAGCAGCATGAACAACGCAGTTATACAAAGCAACACTGCTCCGCTGTATGCCCAAAACGGCGAGCGTTCCGCTGGCGTTGCAGCAACTTTTTTAGATCGAGACTTGGTAGGTTTTTTCTTTTGAGCCATATGTGTTTTAGTGTATCACGCTTACGCTACAGAGGTGATAGGTTTTTACAAATAAATTATAGCAATATTTACAACTTTTGTCAAAGTGCTCATGTTCGGCCCAGGCCAAGCAGAGCCTTCTTTTCAGCGGGCATCGTTAACAGATGGCCATAATGGTCCATACGCACACAAACTGCACAGGGACAACCACTATAACCAAACATTTCATCGTGCAATTTTTGCACTTCTTGGGCGCCAGGCCGGTATGCTACCACATGGTCTTGGGGTTCGCCGGTATCAAAAATGTCCATGCGAACCGCCGAACAGTCTGTGTGAAAGAAGTACTGCGACTGCGTGAAGTACCGACGCTCATTGTCATCCAGATCGGTCCGGCGCAAAACTTTCAGCGCATCGTCCATGTCTAAGCTCACAATTACGTTTGGAATAAGTGGACTTGGCCCAATAGCTGGCGCGATCTCTTCTGGCAAGTTAGTTTCTACGTTGTAGATCGTAGTCATGGTTGCAGTGTAACCGGGGTAAATACTCCGGCGTACCTGATGCGCCCAGGGCCCCTTAAAAGAGCTTGGGAATGTTCCATTAGTGTGGAACGTTGCGAGGGTTGGCACGGCAGGCATGGTATCTTCGGTGGCCGGAAATGGCTCTTGGTACTCAAGGGCGGGCTGCACAACCGCTGCGTTTCCGGGCCTAAAGTAGGTCTGCAAACCGTGCCACACAAACTGATTTGCCAGCATAATATCTGGATGCAGATCTTGCGGCAGATTTTCGAGCGGGATAGCTTCGTAGGCCATGTTCTTCGTACGCTAGTCGACGCGAGCGTCTTGCGTCAGCAAGCGTTCACGCATCTGTTGGAAGCGCTTTTCTTGCTCGCGAGCAAGCTCTTCGGCGTTCTTGGTCTTGTTCTGGTGTACGGTCTTGGCTTCTACTTTGCCACCAATCACATTAACCACAGGAATCACAATTGGACTACGCTGTGTTTTGTCGAACAGGTAGTGCGTAACGTGGTCTTTTAGCTCGGCTTTAAAGCGATCCAGGTCGATCCGCTTAAAGCGCTGTTGTACGGCGCGGCGCAGTTCGTGGCGCAGGCCGTTCATCAGTTCTTCGTTGTCGCGCATGTAAATGAAGCCGCGGCTGATGATGTCGGGGCTGGTCAGTAAGCTGCCGGAACGTTTGTCTACAGTAAGCACCACAGCCACCAAGCCTTCTTCGCTTAATAGAACGCGGTCTTTTACAACGACGTTGCTCACGATAGCGCCAGTTTGATCAACCAAAATGGTTCCGTGCGGCACGTTGCCTTCGATTTCCATTTTGTCGGGGGTCATGGCAATAACATCGCCGTTTTCGGCATTTATTGTATCTTTGCGTGGGATACCCAGCTCAACAGCCAATTCGATGTGGCTCTGTTTGGATCGGTACGCGCCATAAATTGGGATGAAGAATTTTGGACGCGTAAAGTTGATCATGTCGGCGTACTCGTCGCGGGAGGCGTGGCCAGATACGTGCAGTGGGCCAACGCCTTGCAGTTCGTGGTTTACGTGGGTAAACACGTGTACACCCTTGCGCATCAGTTCGTCGATCATAACACCAATCAGCGCGTCGTTACCAGTTTCTGGAATTGGCGTGCTGGAAAGAATTACGGTGTCCTGCTCTTTCATTTTGACGTGACGGTGTTCACCGCTGGCCATACGCTGCAAAGCCGAGCTTGGCTCGCCCTGGCCACCGGTACAAACTACCACAACATCGCTGTCTTTGAGCGTTGGCACGCTGGCAATTGGCACAAACGTACCCTTTGGCACTTTCACAAAGCCGTGACGAACAGCCATTTCTAGGGTGCTCATCATGCTGCGGCCATCCAGTGCGATCTTTTTGTTGTGATGCACGGCGGCGTTAATGATCATCTGGATGCGGTTAATGTTGGTGGAGAAAATAGCCACAAAGATACGGCCCGGAGCGCGGTCCATAATGTCCACAAAGCTTTGTTCGATGGTACTTTCGGACGGCGTACGACCCAGACGTTCAGGGGTAGTACATTCGCTGAGCAGTGCCAAAACGCCTTCGTCGCCCAGTTCTTTTAGGCGATCAATGTCGCTGCGCTCGTGGTCAAGGGGCTGAGGGTCCAAGCGGAAGTCACCGGTGTTAATCAAGCGACCAACTGGCGTATCCAGCACAATACAGGTCGAGCCAGGAATGGAGTGCGTGATGCGCACCAATTCCACATAAAATTCGCCAACCTTTAGGCGCTCATGCGTGTTTTCGTTCATAACAACGGTCTTGAGCTCAAAGCCTTCGGGCATTGGCAGGCCAAAGTTTTCAAAAATTTCTTCCACGCGGCCAATGGTAAATTTAGAACCATAAATTGGCGCTGGGAATTGTGGCACGATGTGCGGCAAGCCACCGATGTGGTCCAAGTGACCATGGGTAATGATGTAGGCACGCAGTTTGTGCTTGATGCTCTCGAGGTAACTCATGTCGGCAATGCCGTAGTTAATACCGGGCAAATCAACACCAAGGTCGTTACCGCAGTCCATAATCACGGCGTCGTTCATGTATTCCACCAAAATGGTGTTTTTGGAACCACCGCCGTCCATGCCACCCAGGCCAATTACCTTCAGGCGTGGACTGTCGTCAATGTAGTTAGCGCGGCGCTCGCGAGGAGCAGCCACGTTGCTGGCTGATAAGTATTGGTTGGCGACGCGTTGGGCGTCGGCTTGGCTGCGCTTTTGGGCGCGCACTGCAGCACCGCGCGAAACAGTAGACTGCGCAATGCTCAGCCCGTTACTGCCCTTGCCGGCAGGAGCTTTTCCGCCGCCGCGTTCGCCGCGTTTTTGGCCGTCGCCCGCGGGAGCGCGCTTTGGCTTATTAGTGGCCCGTGGTTTTGGCTTGGGACCGTTTGGGTTTTCGTTCATTATTTCTTATTCCTTTCTCTGGAATTTCAACTTGTGATTGTATTCGCTGTCTCAATCATATTTATGATGGTCGGGATCTTGGCAAAGTCGTCAATCAGCGTCTGGCGCATACCTCCGTTGTAAAGCGCTGCTGCTGGATGGAATAGCGGCAAAATGACCAACTTCGTAACGGTGTCGCCCATAAATTGCACCTGGATGCGTTTGGGCTGGCCGTGAATCTGGCTGATTTGCAGATCCGGCAAGAAGCAGTTCATACTGTGCCGACCCAAGGTGATAACCAAGAGTGGCTGAATTGCATCTAGCTGGGCCTGTAAAAATGGCAAAAATGCGGCTTTTTCGTCGGGTAACGGATCGCGGTTGTTGGGCGGTCGATATTTGACGATGTTGGTAATGTAAATGTCTTCACGTTTTAGGTTGATAGTACCGAGCATTTCGTTTAAGAATTTGCCGGCTGCACCCACAAACGGAATTCCCTGCAAGTCTTCGTTTTTGCCCGGAGCTTCGCCGATGAACACAATTTTGGCATCGGCCGGACCATCGCCAAAAACAAGTTGCATTGCCGACGCTGCTAGATCTGGGCAAATATTTTCTGCCAGAATCTGGGCTTTGATTGCGTCGAGCTTCTGCTGCTTGTCTTGGGCGGTAGTCTTCTGGGCCATGTGCGTCTCCGAGGGTGAACGGCTAACCGTTCACCCGATTGTACCCGTGCAACCTTGGTAGTTGCTTTATGGTTTTACTTTTCATCGGCTTTCTTTTTACCGTTGAGTTCGCGTTCAGCGGCTACCATACTCAGCTGCAAGCGGCCGCGGTCGTCGATGGCAACCAGCTTTACGTTTACTCGGTCACCTTCTTTAACCACATCGCTTGGCTTATTTACACGCTCTTCCTTCATTTCGGATACGTGGACCAAGCCGTCTTTGCCGGGCAAAACTTGCACGAATGCGCCAAAGTCCATCACGCTGACCACTGGTACGTCTTTGTAGATGCGGCCAACTTCAGGCTCTTCGGTAATGTCGCGGATCCACTGCTTGGCAGCGTCAATGCTGGCGCCGTCTGGGCTGGCGATCATAATAGTACCGTCGTCTTTAATATCAATCTCGGCGCCAGTTTCCTTGGTGATCTTTTGGATGGTTTCACCGCCCTTGCCGATCACTTCGCGAATCTTATCTGGGTTAATCTTGATAGTTTCTACTCGAGGTGCGTATGGGCTGAGTTCCTTGCGAGGCTTAGCGAGCGTACCGAGCATGTGCTCCAGAATGTAGGCGCGGCCTTCTTTGGCCTGAGCGAGCGCTTCGCGCAGCACGCTTACTGGCAAACCGTGTACCTTCATGTCCATCTGTAAGGCGGTGATGCCCTTTTCGGTACCAGTTACCTTAAAGTCCATGTCGCCGGCAAAGTCTTCGGCGTCAGCAATGTCACTGAGCACGATGTGCTTTTTGCCGTCGGTCATCAGACCCATGGCAATGCCGCTTACCGGGCGCTTCAGTGGCACACCTGCGTCCATCAGCGCCAAACAGCTTGAACAGGTTGCTGCCATGCTGGTTGAACCGTTCTGGCTCATGATTTCGGTAACTGATCGAATGGTGTATGGAAACTCTTCTTCACTGGGGAGCATTGGCAAAATGGCGCGCTCAGCCAAGTAGCCGTGGCCGATTTCGCGACGACCTGGAGAACCCAGGCGTTTTACTTCGCCCACGGTGTAACCCGGCGCGTTGTAGTGGTGCATGTATCGGCGTTCGCCTTCTTTTTCCATGGTGTCCACAATTTGCGCATAGCTGAGCGGAGCCAAGGTAACCACGTTCATGCCCTGGGTTAAACCACGGGTAAACAAGCTGGAGCCGTGGGCGCGCGGCAAGAAGCCGGTTTCGCTACTGAGCGGACGGATTTCGGTAAACTTGCGGCCATCGGGGCGCAAGCCGTCCTCCATGATGCCCTTACGGACATCTTTGTTGGCAGCTGCGGCAAAGGCGTCTTCGTATTCGCGCTTGACGTCGGCAAAGCCTTCTTCGCCAACTTTTTCGGCAAAGTGAGCCAGCAGTGATTCACGAAGTTCGTGCATTAGCTGGTGGCGTTCGGCCAATGGTGCGCGGATCTTTTCACCCATTTTGCCTTCCAAAAAGTCGTCGACTTCTTTTTGGATGTCGCCGGCTGGCAGGGTCAGTTCGTATTCTTGCGCAGTGACGCCAACTTTGGCGACCAGCTCTTTTTGCAATGCGATTGCTGGCTGAATTGCGGCTTGGGCAAATTCCAGTGCGTCGGCAACTTCGTCTTCGGTAGCTTCGTTCGCACCGGCTTCTACCATCATAATGGCGTTTTCGGTACCGGCAACGACGAGGTCAAGTTTGCCTTCGTCCAGTTCTTGTGGAGTAGCAAAGGCTTTGTATTTGCCGCCGACCATACCAACGCGAACGCCGGCTACAGGGCCTTCAAATGGCGCGCCAGAAAGCATAAATGCGGTGCTCATGGCGATCATGGCGATCATGTCTGGGCGGAAGCTTGGGTCCATGCTCAGAACAGTTGCCACGCCTTGCGCTTCATGGCGGTAGCCTTTTGGCCACAGCGGACGGATTGGGCGGTCAATTAAGCGGCCGATCAAAATGGCATCGTCAGATGGGCGACCTTCACGCTTAATAAAGCGTGAGCCGCTAATTTTGCCAGCTGCATACATTTTTTCTTCGTAATCGATGCTCAATGGGAAGTAGTCCATTGATACTGGCTTGTCGCCAACCATGGCGGTACCAAGTACTACAGTGTCGCCGTAACGGACGATCACGCTTGCAGAAGTACGGAATCCGACGCGGTTAACTTCCAGGCTCAGTTTTCGGCCACAAAATTCAGTCTCTACCGAGATGATTTCTTTGCCGAACGGGTTGATGATTTGACCCATAAAGTGTTAGACCTTTCTTTTGCTGTCAACAGGTGGACAGGGTGCAAATATACGGCTCTTCTTGTGCTTTTGTATGTTGAGCTATATATCTGGTCTCTGTCCGCCGCGGGGGTATCAGCGTGAAGCTGCACGCAGCGCTGCTGCGCATGCTCACACATTCGTTTTTCGCTGTCTTTATACCCGCCGTTAGTCGTTGACGCTTTTTCAAACGTTAATGTGCACAAGCTGTCGACCTCGAGCATGTCGAGATCGCGTAGTCTATGCACCTTAGCGGCGGATGCCGAGGTCTTTGATGAGCTTGAGGTACGCTTCGCCGTTTTTGCTGGCGATGTACTGCAGGTGACGCTTGCGGCGGCCTACCAGTACCAACAAACCACGACGTGCAGCAAAATCTTTTTTGTTCTGCTTGAGGTGCTCAGTTAGCTCTTTAATACGCTCGGTTTCAACAGCTACCTGTACGGCAGCGCTACCGGTGTCGGTTTTGTGCTTTTGCTGGCCTTTGATGGCAGCTTCTTTTTTCTCACGTGTAATCATACTACGGCTATTTTATCAGATCATCTTCCCTGATGCAAGGTAGTTATGCGTCAAGCATTAAAATCCTGCAAATTCTGCAGATTCCAAGCCGGCAGCGAACATAGTGAATGCCGCTGGGCTCGCGTACACATATTCTTTTTCCATACCCTCTGGTACCGGCTTGCTGTCGCCCAACGCTACACAGTGGTCGTAGGCTTGACCAATTTCAACACACTGGCCACCAGTTGGACCGCTATATGAAGATACGCGCATTTCTGGTGGCGGACCAAATTGCACACAGTTACCAGCCGCAGTTGTGTAACTTGATGTAAATAGTATTCGCTCTGCCATTCCACCCCCTATATTTAACCGAACTAGCATATCACACTTATGCCTGCAGCGCTGTGGCAATTTTTTGATCTGTCAAATCATCCATGACAAGGGCGTCTTTCAGATCAAACTTCCCCACTGTGGTGCGACGCAGGTCGCTCATGTAGGCGCCTGTTTGCAGAGTTTTCCCCAGGTCTTCCACAAGTGACCGAATGTACGTGCCGCTCGAAACTTCAGCGGTAAAACGCACAAATGGGTAGTCGTAACTATCTAATGTGATCTGTTCAATGTGCACGGAGCGAGCCTTGAGCTCGGGCACTTTGCCGTCACGGGCTAATTTATAGGCTCGCTGGCCGTTAATTTTGATAGCCGAGAACGCTGGCGGCACTTGCATCTGATCGCCCACAAATTGCTGTAAAGCAGCCACAACAGCCTGGGGCGAGGGCTGCAGGTCAGACACATCGGTAATTTTGCCCTCTACGTCGCCGGTCGTACTGGTTTGGCCCAGCTTCATGGTGACATCGTAGGTTTTATCTAGTTTGGTCAAAGCCGGCGCCTGCTTGGTGTACGTGCCTAGCAGTAGCACCAGTAGACCCGTTGCCATGGGGTCGAGCGTACCGGTGTGGCCCACCGGAAAACGCTTTTTGTTGCTGGTGTTTAGCTCGGACTGCTGCACCATGCGACGCACCTTATTGACCACGTCAAATGAGGTCCAGCCTTTGGGCTTGTCAATCAGTAAAATACCGTTCATGAGTGCCTATTATACCCTACTGTTGTGGTGGGAACGAACCAGGCATCATAGGAGGAGGCACCGGAGGCGCAGCCGGGCCGGTCTGCTCATTGACAGGCGGCTCGTATGAGGCTGGCTGCTGCGGCAGCTGCAAATTAGCCAAGTCTTGCTGAATTGGCTGCGGCGAGCCTAAAGGAGCCGGCGCCGGGTTGTTTGCTGGTTGCGGTTGGTGTAGTTCACCGGTCATTTCCATAGCGTTCAGGGCACTTGGCGTCCCGGGGTTAGGCGTTGACCCGCCGCCCAAAGCTTGCTCTACGGCGTTGCGAGCCTCGTCGACCGAGGTTGCAGGCGTTGGTGCCGGGTTGTTTGCTGGTTGCGAAAACGCAGGCTGATTTTGCGCAGGCATCTGGAAAGATGGCGCCGCAGGAGCAGGATTATTATTTGGTGTGAACGATGGTTGTACCACTGGCGGCATCATTGGCTGCGGTGGAATTGAGCTGGGGTTGTCATCGTCATCCATGTGCGGACTGTTGACGTCTTTTTCGATCTCGCTTAACGTCTTGGTTGGCCCGGCTGACATCGTTGGCGTAACTACATTGGGAGCAGGCTGAACAGGTTGGCTAAGGTCTTGTGGCAGGCCGGCATCTGGCAGCAGCTCAGGTTGAGCTGTTGGGGCTGGCAGCATTGGCTGGTCGTGCGAAGTTTCGGCTTTTTGTGATGGCAGCGGCTCGCGATTGAGCAAACCCACCGAAGGCACGGACAGCGGATCGCTGCTTGGCTCGTCTTCCATGTCGGGCTGACTGTTGGCGGTCATTGGCGCACCGAATACTGGTTCGGGACCGGTCAGCAAATGAGAACCTTCGTCGCGCTTGATTTCGGGTAATTTTTCAATTGGCGGCAGCGATGGCTCGGCAGACAGATTGTCGGCGGTTGGCTTGGGGTGATCAAATTCAGACTGAACCTGGGGCTGCGGCAATTCCTGCGATTCCGCTGGTGCTGGAGGACCAAACGGATGCAAATCGCCCTGCTCGTCTATATGAATCTGCGGCGCTTCGGGCTCGGTTGGCTCTTCGGGAGCTTCTGGCGCAATTTTGGGCTCAACATTTTCGTGTTCAATTTCAATGGTACCGTCGTCGGGCTTTGGTGGCACGGGCGCTTCGGCAGCCATTGGCTGCGAGCCTTCCTGGCCCTCTTTTTGGGCAATTGGCTGAGCGGGAGCTGGCGGAGGCGTTGGCGCCGGTTCTTCCAGTTTGGTTGCAACCAATTGTTGGTTGGCGCCAGCGGCCATTAGCTCGGCACTGATGCTCATGGTTTGCGGTGATGTTTTTTGGTTACTAAAACGATCTGTTTCGGCCACGATACCGGTCAGGAACGCGGTGGCAATTTGGCCGTCCATTAGCTTTTTATCGATAGCGTCAGAAAGCCCCACGCCCAACTCTGACAGGCTGCTAGCGCTGGCATCGAGCCAATTAACGCTGCCCAGTTCCCCGCCGGGGCGAACGTTGAGCGTCATAACAGTGGCGTCGTGCAAAATACGGCCATGTGCGGTAATTGCTTGGTCTAGGTCGGCCTGCACATGCACACCTAACGCAAGTACAACATCGACGTTAAAGTCACCTTGGCTAAAGTCGAGGTCCTTTTGGGTAATGGACGTGCGATATGGGGTGATGAAAATCTTTACAACTTTGTCTTCGACTTTGTAACGCAGTTTGTCGGCTTTGGATTTGTCGAGGGCAATAATGAAGTCGCGCAAGCTGTCGGTGTTCTTTTCGAGGGTTTTTTCGGGCTGCAAAAACTCAATGGTTGAGGGGATGGCGCCACTAAAAACAGCGGTGGCATGTTTGCCCAATTTGTTGAGCGCCAATGTTAAGCCAATACAAGCTGCCAACTGGTCTACCGAAGGATTGCTGCTTACGGTCACCAAGATGTTATTTGCTTGTTGGAGGCGTTCGACGACTGATTGTTTTTGATTTTCCATTGTTGATTTTACCCTTGCTTACCGCCAGCGTAGCACATAATCATAAGCGTGTCGAGATTTTTGTTCATAAACTAGACTTGCTGGTTATTTTATTGTATAAATTACCGCGTTAGCCATCGCTGGTTAACCTCCTGAG
Source organism: Saccharimonadales bacterium (SeqCode) (assembly GCA_035247965.1). GTDB lineage: Bacteria > Patescibacteriota > Saccharimonadia > Saccharimonadales > UBA4665 > CAMLQK01. Next base: position 36,078 of record DATFHW010000033.1, read on the forward strand.
AAGGAGTAGCGAAAGAGGTTTTGTATGGGAACCAGAGGTATCGGCCCCAACGTATCAACGTACGTTGCGTGTCTGATCGGCAGCTTCATTCTGGGACTGGTTGCAGGCACACTGTACACCAACGGCCACGACAGTCGCATGATGCTGCCCATTCTGGGTGGCGGTGCGCTGGTGGTGCTGAGTGGTCTTGGTGCCTTCATGACCAGCAAAGCCCAGCTTCGGCTGGTGTATGCTTCTGCGATCGCCTTCGGCGTCGCCCTGTTCCTCGCTGGATTTCACAACTGAAAGTGGTGCACATGCGCGCGTTAGGCGCTGGACTCGCCTACCTGGTCGTAGGCGTAGCGTTCGGCTTTCTTGGACTTCTGCTGGGAACCAGCTTGGTCCAAGGCGCCGATAATTCCGGGCACATGATCGTGGGTGTGATCATTGCCGGCGGGCTGCTGGCCCTCGGAACTGGCATACTCATTCCGGCACCCGAAGATCGTACATTTCGCCTGCTGTTTCTGGCGCTTTGTACCCTCTTCGCAGGCATGACGGTCGGCGGATTCATCTCGATCCACTCCCTCTAACCCATCCCACGGAGACCGGGAGCGGCTGCTCACCACACGCGTCGTGCAGCCGCTCCCCTCGCCCTGTTCTACTCCTTCTCAGTCCTTTCGAATTATGGAGCTACACAACAAATGTGTAGCTTTTTTGTGCCAAGTATTGTATAACCTACCTGTTAACCGAAAGTCGGTTGATAGCTCTTTGAGAAGGAGTTTTACAGAGAGGAACTGACGTGAGTCCTATCGAGGACGAGCCCACCGATTGGCGCGGACTGCTGCTTGTCGGCTTTATCTGCATGGTTGGCGGCATAGTTGCCGGCTTCATGTGGCTCGACCACTTTCCGCATGCGCTGGGCTGGATGGGCTTTGGGGCCTTGGTGCTGCTGGTGCTGGGGATCGGACCATCGGTCGTTTTTCGCGTCAATCCGCCCAAGTACTTCTTGGCGGTGTTCGCCGGATTCGGGTTCGGGCTGGTGGTCGACATCATTGTGACCGTACAGCGGTAGCGATGTACTACGTGTACTTCATACTGCGCCTGATCGTGGCCCTGCTCTGCGGCGCTGGCGCTGCGGTTGGCCTGGTCTTGTACGGCGTGCCGACGGCGGTCCCCATTGCAGTTGGGTGGGTGCTGTTGGTGGTACTGGTTGGCGCGTACAGTGCGTCGGAAGAAGTGCGGGGACGGCATCGGGTGTACATTTTTGAGGCAGTATTATTCGGCCTCGGAACTACCCCGTTCGCGTTCTTTACGCACTAACAACAGAAAGAGCTCTCATATGAGTGAAGAGTTTCTAGCCAACGCCCGAAGGAAGGGCCTAAAGGCCGTAGTGGTTACTGCCATCATCGGCGTAATCACGGGCTACGGCACTCGGCTGGTCCTCGCGGGTCACCGAACCAACGAGCAGATCATGGCATCGCGGTTTGGCCTGATTGCCTTCCTCTGCATCGGCATGGGGATCTACGGCATTGGAACGGCCAAGCAGCAAATCCGGCCTTTCCGGCTGGTAGGAGCCATCTTCCTGCTCGCCGGAGGCATCATGTGGGTCGTTCCGCTGCCCCACTGATCTACTGAGTGGCGGCTGCCGCATCTGCACGGCGCGGCGGCCGCTCCTCCCTACGAAAGGCATCCATGAGCAGAATCACCGCTATATGCAAGGTGTCCGGGATACTTCTGGTCGCAATGATCAGTGGTGGCATTTCGGGCACCATAACCCGCCTGATCCTGGTGCCCAAGTACACCAACGAGCAGATTCTGGAATCAGGCAACGGTCTGATCGCCATACTCATGATTGGGTTCGGTTTCTACAACATCGTGATGAGCTTCCAGCGAATCGGCCCGCTCCGGGGCGTCCTGGGAGCCTTCATGCTGGGTGGCGGCATCATGTGGGTCGTTCCGCTGCCGGTCATCCACTGACCAGAGAGGAAGTCATGGCCGATCAAAACCTCAGGCTCGCACTGCTTCGGCATCACCTGATCGCGCTGCTCATCGGAGGTGGCCTTGGCGTCATCAGTCGACTGGCGTTGGCCAAGGGCCTCACCAACGAGCAGATTCTGGATTCCCGCCTGGGACTCGCAGTGCTGGTGGGCATCGCTGGCGGCTTCGTTGGCATCCTGTCTGGCTGGCAGCGTAGGCGACCGTTCAGGTACTACCTGGGCGTGATCCTGATCGTGGCCGGCCTGGCGTGGGTCATTCCGTTCCCGCACTAATCACTCGTTCTACAGAGGTGGCGGCTGTCACGAATGCACGATTCTCGTGCACAGCCGCCCCTCGCCATCCTCCTTCTCAAAGCACCACCCAATGATATACAGGCACCTGTTGCGGGTGTTGTTTTTTTGCTAAAAATATTATATACTTTGCGGGTTCTGCCGAGAGTCGGCAAACAGCTCTTTGAGAAGGAGGAATTGTGGACGGACTGTCTCGCGGTGCGGCGTTCGTACTGGGCCTGCTGGCCGGGCTAGTCATGAACCTGTATCTGCTGGCCAAGCGCTGGGGTGCTCCTGCGCCCACTGCCCACCAGACCCTGCCGTCGTTGGGCAACGTGCCATTCACGACGTGGATCGTCTCGAACCTGCTGATCGGTGTGGTGGTCACTGCGCTGAGCAAGCGCCTGGGCAGCTTCGCATTCGCGTTTGGTATCGCCCTGCTGTCGTCGGGCATCTTCGGGCTCTTGTTCTTCAAGGTCACCTCTATGTAACACGAATGTGCGACCCCTGAGGTCACCCGTCGCGGCCTAAGCCACTACCTTACCCCACAACACAGCTCAATCGTCGTAAAGAAGAACCGGGCGGCTGCCACCAAGACCCTGTGTGCAGCCGCCTGGCCCCTCCCTATTTTCTATTCTCCTTCTCAAAGCACCACCCCTAAAAATGTATGTAAGCACCCGTCTTTCTGGGTGTTGTTTTTTTTCCTTGTTTATTGTATAGTTCACCCACATTAACCGAGAGTCGGTTGATAGATCTTTGAGAAGGAGGTTTTGGAACACCAACACCCGCACTTTCGTAAAGGAGAGGCTCATGCCTGAATCCAAGAAAAAGGCACCGCTCACCTGGTACATCCTCGACGTCCTCATCGGCCTCGGTGCAGCGCTGTACATGCAGTACGTCGGAAGCGACACGGGCCGGGGGAACCTGGCGACCTACGGCGCTGCGGCTCTGATCGGTGCCGTCATCCTGGGCATCGGAGGCGTCGTGACGAAGGCTCGCAGCATGCTCCCGTTCGCGGTAGGCGCGCTGGCCTTCGGCGCGCTGGCACTGTACCTCACGCGGTAGGAACACGTGAAGGCAGCGGACAAGTTCTGGGCGTTCATCGGCGGAGCCGTCATTGGCTACCTCATTGGCGCCTTTACCCACGGGACCCAACAGGTCAACCAGGACACCCGGTTCACCATTGCCACCCTGGGTGCCTACCTGGGCGCGGCCATGATGATCACGGTTTACGCCAAGTGGAAGCCGATCGTGGCGCTCTGGGGGTTCTGGATCATGCTCGCAATCGCGATCGTCTGGAGCCTGTGACGTGGCGCAAAAAGACCATAACGACTGGTCCACCGATCTGCTGGTCGGAGGCGTCGGTCTGGTCATCGGCATCCTGATTGGCATGGCCTGGAGCGATATTCCACCGCAACCTGCAGGAGCTGGTGTGGGCGGCTCGATCATTTTGGTGGCCCTCTTCATGACGGCTCATCAGACTGACGACCCCACCACCGCGTTCATGGGCCACGCTGGTCAACTGCTGATCGGCATCGGCGAAGGCCTGCTGCTGGTCTCGGTTCTTCGACATCCGTAGGAGGCGCGTCCTGACACTACAGAGAGGTGGCGGCTGCCAGCACTGCGTGCTGCGCAGCCGCCCCTCGCCTCGTCCTCCTTCTCAAAGCACCACCCTAGAAATGTATGCACTCCATACCCCACGGTATGGATTTTTTGTTTGTTTAATGATATAGTATGCGCGCACTACCGTACTGTCGGTTCTGTAGATCTTTGAGAAGGAGACGCATGAAAAAGACGCGCAGCGTAGCCACGAACATACTGCTGGTTCTGGCAGGCACTGCTGTGGGCATCATCATCGCCGTGGTCCAGTCCAGCTCGAACATCACACTGGTCGGGCTGACCACCGCCGCTTTCATCGGAGCGATCCTGGGCATATTCGTCAGGCAGTCGTTCGGCGGGGCACTTACGGTGGCTCTGGCCTACGTCGCCTACCTGAACTTCGCCCCGCAGATCCTCAGCGTTCTGCACCTCTGAAAAGGAGTCGTGGTGCGCACTTTCGACGATATTCTCAGCACCCTTGGGGTCGGATTCGTCAGCGTCGTGTTCGGTGCCTGGCTGTCCAAGACCTTGGGCTTCGGCTCCGCAGTTGGCATCTTGGTGTTGGCGATCGTCCTGCACGTTCTGGCGCGCGTTCTGGGCGACAAACCCATGGTGATCGTGGTGGCCTACGCGCTGGGCGTCTTCATCGCCGTTCAGCACGGATGGACCACACTGAGCTTCATGCCCAGCCCGTAACCACCTCCCAGCGGAACGATGGCCGCACCCTGCACCACTGGCGTGCGGCCATCACCCTCCCTCTTCCCCTTCTCAAAGCACCACCCTAAAAATGTATGCACCACACGGCAAGTGTGGTTTTTTTGTAGGATTTATTATATAGTTTACGTAATTCAGCCGGCCGGCTGTTTTGATCCTTTGAGAAGGAGGCACCATGGTCAGGTACTTCTTTGGGCCGCTGGTGGCCGCTCTGTTTGGCTACTTCTGCGCCATGGAGCTGGACAAAGGAGGCGGCTGGCTGCAGATTTTCGCATTCGCGGCGGTAGCTGGTTCTGTGTGCTTTATTGTCCCCTTCGTCGTTTCAGGGGTTCGCCATATCGCCGCGTTCTACGGATACGCGCTGGTCGGCGGTGAGCTCGTGTGGGTCGCAGTAAGCATGGTTCAAGGCGCGTAAAGCGCTTTGTCATCCACTACAGGAGGAGTCATGAACTTCACCGCCAAAGATATCACCGGGCGTGAGGCATCCAGCACCAACTCCATTGGCTTCATCTTGGGGTTGTTTGTCTGCTACCCCTTCGAGGCTCACAAGTACCCAATGATGGAGCTCGGCCAGCTGTTCGTAGCTCTGGTGTTCCTCTCGCTGGTGGTAGGTATTGGCGTGGCGTTTGGCGGTATCGCTGGACGCTTGACCATCCTGGCAGCAGGCTTCGCCGAGGGAGCTATGGTCCTGACCATGATCTTCCCGGCGTAGCCAGACGCGTACTCCAAGCATCACTTGTATACGACGGCGGCTGCCAGCACTGCGTGCTGCGCAGCCGTCCCTCGCCTCTTCCTCCTTCTCAAAGTACAACCCCTAAAAATGTGTTCAGTCCACTACAGTGGATTTTTTATTGGTTTTATTATATAATCTGCTGATCAACCGAGATCCGGCTGATAGATCTTTGAGAAGGAGAATACCATCGATCCGCGCGCACGTACAGTGATCGCCCGCGTTTTGGGTGTGTTTGTCGTCAGTTTGGCGGTGGGTGCCTACGCGGCAACACTGAGCCTGCTGGTGACCCTCGTTCTGGCCGGCGTAACCTTCCTGGTAGGACTGCTTCCACAGACCCCCTCCAGGTACGGTATAGCGGTCGTTGCCGGTGTAACCTTCGGCGCAGGAATCGCCTCGTTCTTCGGATGGGCAACGCCTGCAATGATCGGCTGATCTAACTCGCATCAGACTCGAAAATCGAGGTGAAACAGTGACAGAGCACAAGAGCGGCGGCGGCCTCGTCGTCGTCACAGCCATCGCAACCATCATAGCCATGCTGGGCGCCATCGTCGTCACCGGAGGAACAGGCTCGCCCCATAAGGGATTCACCTTCACGGTGTGCCTGGCTGTGGTGGCGACCCTGATCTTCCGCAACCTCAAGGCGACGTTCGCGGCCGTCGCGACCGCACTGGTGATGTACTTCCTGGTGGGACCGTACATTCCCGTGCTGCACTGAAGGTCGCACCACACGCGGTAACACAGGTGGCGGCTGTCACGAATGCACGATTCTCGTGCACAGCCGCCCCTCGCCATCCTCCTTCTCAAAGCACCACCCTAAAAATGTATGTAAGCACCCGTCTTTCTGGGTGTTGTTTTTTTATCAGAAATATTATATAGTCTGCACATTGACCGAAAGTCGGTTGATAGATCTTTGAGAAGGAGGTCTGCATGCTCCGAAACGTCTTTGGACCGCTCGTTGCAGCGGTGGTGGGATACCTCTGCGTATTCGGCGCAGACAGCAACAACGGCGCAATTCAGCTGCCGTCGATTGTTGCCATGAGCCTGGCCGGCGGCACCGCCATCGGTCTCATTGGGTTCAAGCACATCAACATCACGCTGTTCTACTGTGCAGCACTGTTCGCCGGTTCGGTCTTCGGTGTCTTTATGAACCGCGCCTTGTAACCGTCACTGCACTAACACCCGCTACCCAAAAGGAGTGCCCATGAAAGATTCCGCCTCTGGTCACGGAGTTGTCCGACTGCTCACCCTCGCCCTCATCTGTGTGGCAATCGGGGCAGTCATCGGCTTCGCTGACCTCTCCCGCTGGGTCCTCGCGGCCTGTGGTGTTGCGGTAGGCGTACTGATGGCTCGATACCTAAAGAGCAAGATCGCGTACCTGTACGCCTTCTTGTACGGAGGGGGATACGTAGCCTGCAGGATGCTCCTGGAGTCGCACGCACTGCACTAACACGACCACACCCGGGAGACACTATGCCTGGATACGCCAAAACAGCCCTGGCCGTGATGCTCTATCTGTTCATCGGCGCAGGCGCAGCGCTCACTGGCCAGGCGCTCCACTCGAATGCCGCTGGGCTCATAGGTGGGACCATTGTGGCTGCGGCCGTCTGCCTCATTTGTGGGCACAACGGTAGGCCCGCACTGGTTCTGTACGGGCTCGGCGGCCTCATGACGACGGGATTGATCCTGTCTCAGCGGTAAGGTTATGGCGAGTGGCTGCGTGCTGTACTCTGCGCGTTCGCGCAGCCACTCCGTCCAACCTCCTTCTCAAAGCACCACCCCTAAAAATGTATGTAAGCACCCGTCTTTCTGGGTGTTGTTTTTTTGCTAAAAATATTATATACTTTGCGGGTTCTGCCGAGAGTCGGCAAGAATTGCTCTTTGAGAAGGAGAATACCTTGGGCAACACCAAGAAGTCGTGGTTCCCCGACATTGTCGCAGCATGTGTGGGATCCATCCCCGGATACCTGCTCGGAACCGTGGCGAACGGCGTCTTCACCAATTCCGTGCCCGCCATCATCGTGGTGCCGGGAACAATTGCCGGCCTGGTCGGCTTTGTGGCCATGCACTGGGGCGGCGGAGTTCTGCCCAAGCGCCCCCTGCAGGCCTTCTCGATCTTCTGCGTCGTGGTGATGCTGATGGTCTGGTTGAAGGCCTAACCGCAAGAACACCCCTGGCTACTCGGAAATCGAGGTGAAGCATGGAAAAATCCAAGCGCAGCGTTGTCAGGCCCATTGTGGTTGCGGTCGTGATGTTCATGTGGGTTGCGCCGTACATTCCGGACGTGTATAGGACCTGGCGGCCCTAATGCCCACAAACGAAAACGAGCGCGGTAGCGCATATCTGCGATGGTTCGTGGGAGCGATCCTGGGAATCTTTCTGGGCGCCGCTCTGCGGATTCCCACCCCCGACACAGTCGTCACGGTAGTGATGGCCGGTGTGGGCGCGGCAGCATTCTGGTTCGCCGGTGCGTTCGGCCTGAAAGGAAGCATTGCGCAGCTCTTGCTGAGCTGTGGCGAAGGCATCCTGATCGCGGGCCTGATCGCCCACGCGCGGTAACAACGGTGGCGGCTGTCACGAATGCACGATTCTCGTGCACAGCCGCCCCTCGCCCGTTCCGTCCAATCTCCTTCTCAAAGAAATACCTTATGCACCCCTTCCACCACGCAGGTGGATTTTTTATTAGTTTTATTATATAGTCTGCACATTGACCGAAAGTCGGTTGATAGATCTTTGAGAAGGAGATGCAGATGCCCGCCTTGCGCCGCAATCGCGGCCGCATCTTGGCAGTGATGCTTGGCGCGCTGATCGGTTCCCTGGGAGCCTTTTTTCGCGTCCACGGCATCAATACAACAGATTGCCTGGCCTTTTCGGCCGTCTTTGGCTGCTGTTTGGGCGCCGTGTGGCAACAGCCCGGGTCGGGCACGCTCGCGTCGCTCGGAACTTTCGGGTTCTGCGGCTATCTGATTCCGCACCTCGCACACCTGTTTCACTGAGTCTGGAGGAGTTATGCGCAATGCTCTGGCCATCGCGGCTGCCGCTGTAATCGGCTTCCTGTCGGCGTTCGTTCCGCACGTTACCGGTGTTTCGGCGGCGTGGTCGGCGTTCATCGGAGCGGTCATCACCATCCTGGTAACTGGTGCCATGCGGCGAGCCTCGATCGTTCGAAAGTTCCCCATGGCCTGCCTGTTCGTGTACCTCGGTGTTGGCGTGCTGAGCAACTACGCCCTGACACACTGAAAGTCGGCCTGCCCGTTAAGGAGTTGTATGCGCGTCATTGCAACAGTAGAGTACGTGGTTCGCCTGGTGGCCAGTGGTGTCATCGGCATCTACGTGGCAGCGTACGGCTTTCCCACGGTTATCGTGGTAGCTGGCGTAGCGATCTTGCTCAGCATGATCGGGTTCGACCTGTTTGGTCAGCACAAGATCGTCACCCTTGCGGTGTTCGTCTTTGCCGCCATGGTCGCCCTGCACTACGGCTGGACCGTGCCGCTGCCCTACTACGCCGCCGGGTAACACCGTCCGTGGCCGGGTGGCTGCGTTCACGCAGTTTGGCGCAGCCACCGCCTCAAACCCGGACATGTAGCTACAGCAGAATCGGAGAGAAAGTGTCACAGCAAGACAATAACTGGACAGCAGATATCCTTACTGCTGGCATCGGGATAGCGGTCGGGCTTGCAACAAGCCTTGGAATGTCGCGCGAGTCGGCTGGATTGTTCGAGGTGACAAAAGCCGTTCTGGAGCTGCTCGTCATCTTCGTGATCCTTCACTACGTGCGCAGCTTCGTGCAGAAAATACCAGTCATTGGAGAAATCTTTGGCCCTATGTTCTACGGGGTACAGCTGCTTGCAGCGTACGTGCTGGGTGCTGGGGTAGCGGTCAACTATTTTCCTGGCTGAGATACGCGGTCCGGATTCGGAACCACACTACTGGCAGGGCTGCGCTCCGCGCCTGTGCGCTCCCAGCGCAGCCCTCGCCATGACTCCTTCTCAAAGAAATACCCCAAGAAACATGTTCAGTCCACTACAGTGGATTTTTTATTGGTTTTATTATATAATCTGCTGATCAACCGAGATCCGGCTGATAGATCTTTGAGAAGGAGCACACGTGAGCAAGAATGCTCGTTCGCTCACCCGTGAGTTCGTAGTACTGATGTACTGGAGTCTGGTTGGCATAGGGCTGGCGATTGTTGCCAGCTGCCTGCAGATTCCGGCAATCGTCGGTCTGGTGGCGTTGCTGCCCGTTGGTCTGGCAATCGCCAAGTTCGGGTGGAACGCACGCGACGCTGTCGTCATGGTGGCCCTGGCAATTCTGACCTATACGTACCTCGTCCCCGCCATAGTGGGATAGCAGCTCAAGGCAAACAGAGAGGCACACAATGGAGAATCCTCCTTCGCGTCGAAGCATCTTCCGACACGTCCTGGTCGCACTGACCTGGGCTGGCATCGGAGCCGGCGTTGCCCTACTCAACCCTCCGCTCATGATCTTCGTGATCTCCGGCGGTGTGGTCTGGGTGCTGCTGGGGCTGTACTTCCGGTCCCACTTCGCCAGCCTGTGCACCATCCTCTACCTCCTCGCTTACGGCCTGGTGGTGACGAGCGCACCCATACCCCTGTGGTACTGATGTGAAGGCAGGCGGCTGCCACCAAGACCCTGTGTGCAGCCGCCCCTCGCCGTCCTCCTTCTCAAAGAAACACCCCAAAGAATGTCACAACCTGTGCGGGTTGTTTTTTATTGCGTAAAATTATGAAATATACCGCAAATTTTGACAACACTACCCCTGATGATGTATACTTTACTTCGATCACATAAGAACGTAAGGTTAAAGGACACTCATGCCGATCATCAAATCAGCTAAAAAGCGTGTTCGTACAGCTGAAAAAGCTGCGATCCGCAACAGCAAAACTAAGCGCTCACTCAAAGGTGCAATCAAGGCTTTTCACAAAGCTATCACCGGTAGCGACAAAAAAGTGACCGTTGAAGCTCACGGCCAAGCTCAAAGCGCGCTCGACAAAGCCGCCAAGAAGAACGTGATGCACAAAAACAAGGTTGCTCGCAAGAAGAGCCAACTGGCCAAGGCTGCTAAAGCAGCTGCCGGCGTAGAAAAGCCAGCTGCAACCAAGACTGTTGCTGCCAAAAAGACTGCTCCAAAGAGCACCACCAAGGCAACCGCAGCCAAGGCTGCAACCAAAAAAGCTGCTGCTCCTAAGGCAAAGACCGCTGCAAAAGCTCCTGCAAAGAAGCCAGCCGCCAAAAAACCTGCAGCAAAGAAAACCGAAGCTAAGAAATAATAGCTCCGGCTTGCAAAGCAAAATCCCGCGTCATCTGCACGCGGGATTTTTAGTTTTGTGCGAGTTTAATCAGATACAGCTGCACTGCGTCGTCGGCATCGGTGGTGGTACGCTTTAGGCGAACGTCTAGTTTGAGCAGCTCGGCAACCAACTGCTTCAGTTGAGGCAACGTAATTTTGCGAGCCAACGTTTGGGTTTTGCGGACCACAAATGGGTTGAGCTTGGCTGCCCTGGCTACTTCATCGGCCGGCTTGGTACCGGCAGTTTTGACCACTGCCAAAATGTGCAGCTGCCAGGCCAGCATGGCGATGATTGCTTGCGGCTCCACCTTTAACTCGCGCTGCTCTTTGTACAGTTGCATGGTTTTGGCTAGATTGCCCGCAAACGCCGCGTCTAGCAGCTCAAACACCGTACTTTGCGGCAGACGATCGGTCAGCAGCTCAATGGTTTGCTTAGTAATGGCCGGGTTATAGGCCAAGAGTTTGTCGAGCTCCAGTTGCATTGCCTGCTGATTGATACCCATGCGGTCCACGATGAGCTTTGCGTCTGCTGTGCTTAACGAGCCACCTTTTTGCTTGGCGTATTCAGCGGCCCAGCGGCTCAGACCTGGCGCATCCAACGGGGAAAATTCCTGAAACTGCGTATCTTTTTTGAGCGTTTTGTAATAGCTGAGGCGTTTGTCGAGCTTAGGTTCCACAATAATAACGTCAGTGGAGTCCGACACCACTTTTAGGACGTCGCCAATCTGTTCAGCAAAAGCTTTTTGCTTGCCCGGCTCACGCAAAATAACCAGTTTCCGAGGCGTCAGGAACGGGAGACTTTCCACACTGGCGCGCATCTGCTCAGCGCTGGCCGATTCACCGTCCAGACGCTCCACCGCAAAGTCGCCGTGCTCTTGCGCAAAAGCCGCAGCTCGCGACTGCAAAGCCTGCGTGCGGGCAAAATCATTTGCTCCGGTAAATGTCTCTATCATCTGTTCTATGATAGCATCCGGCAGGCCTGCGGCGCTGTAGTAATTTAGTTTGCGGGCTGTTTTTGACAGTGGGGACAAATGTGCGTGCCGCGACCAGCAACACGCGTTTTGATAATCGTGGTGCCGCAGCGCGGACACGGCTTGCCTTCACGTCTAAAGACGCGGGCAAAACTCATGTAGCTACCTTTTTTACCTTCGGCATTCACATAATTTCTATCTGTTGAGCCACCTTTTTCAATCGCCAGCCATAGCACTGCCTGTAATTCTTTGAACAAGGTTTTTAACTGCTTCTCTGGAATGTCTTGCACTTTGGTTTCGGGGTGAATTTTGGCTCCCCACAAGCTTTCATCGGCGTAAATGTTGCCAATGCCGGCTATCACGGTTTGGTCTAACAATACGGCTTTAATGCCGCTCTTTTTGCGACGCATCAGGCGTTGTATAAATTCTGTGTCCGTAAAGTCTTTGGCCAATGGTTCCGGTCCAACTTTGACGAAAAAATCGAGGTGCGACACTTCGGCCGTCGGCAGCAAACGCACCCAGCCGAACTTGCGCTGGTCGTTAAAAAACAAGTGGCTGCCATCGGTAAAGTCCAGCTGCACATGCGTAGTTTTATCCGGCAAGTCGTGCACCAGACTGTCGTTGGGGTGGCCGGCGCCAAAGCGTTCATGCTCGCCCCGGTACACTAACTGCCCGGTCATCTTTAGGTGAATTACCAGCGAATATTTTGTATTCAATTCAATGATCAGCACCTTGGCACGGCGCTTAACGCGCAAAATTTTTGCACCAATCAAAAATGCTTTCACATCGGCGGGCGCGTTTGGAAAGCTTTTGGGCCAATCGTGCGCAGCCGCTTTTACGGTCTTGCCGGGCAAAAAAGCGCTCAATCCAATACGAACGGTCTCTACCTCTGGTAATTCAGGCATAATTTAATTGTACACTACCTAAAACTATTTTTCGGAGTCCAGACCTAAGCGCTCTTCAAAACCAGATGTATCGCGTTTGGCGTACAACCTCGATAACTCAACATCGTTCATGGCAGCAGGCTTCATGTGACTGTCCAGAACTTGCTCTTCGGCATCGTAAAACAGTTCGTATGTGTCGAGTTTAGCCAGCGGTGAATGTTCAAAAATCTTTTTACCCAATTTGTCGGTAGCGGCCTCGTTCAGATCGTGGTCTGTGAAAAATCGGCCCAAAATATGTGTGCGTTCATGAGCAAAGGTTTTACTGCGCCACCCCTGTTCTAGTACAATCGATCGACCACTAACATGACCAGCGTATTTGTCGCGTTGAATAAAACCATGCGTACCTAATATCGATAGACTCAGAGGATCGGCAATACTGACCTTTGGTTTAGGCTGGTTTTTGAAGTTGTCCAGCAACGCCTGGTCCAGCTCACCCACTTGCACCGCCTGCTCTAAGCCCTGCTCATAAGCCCATTCGTGTAGTCGTAGGTGCTCAGCCTCGTCTGCATTCACTTCTTGAAACTTGTGCTCGTTCCACTGCAAAACATTGCGGAGTTGCTCATCGGTGGCGCCGCCTTCGCCAGGTTGTGTACTCAGCCATTCGGTCAACAGCATGTTATTCTGCGGATCAGAGGCATTTTTCCAGCGCAAAAAGTGGAACAACGCGGGTCGGTCACGCTCATCGGTCGTTAACGCATCCATAAACCTGGATTCTACCTTTAAACGATCATAATCATTTAGGCCTTTAAGCTGTTCGCGAGTTTCAGCCAAGGCTTTGGTCATTTTCTCTTGGCTCATGCGCTGACCAACCACCGCAGTGAGCGCATTCACTTCCAGTTTAAACAGATCATCCGAACCTTCCGGCGAAAGTTTGCCAGTTTTACGGGCATGGAATACCTTCGCTACCTCATCTTCGGTTTTAGAGGAGTCGTGCTCAACGTAAGCTTTCGTAAAAGCGCCCAATTTTACCGGTAGTTCTTCGGCGCTTTGCAGAGCTTGCTGCTCGCCCATAAGCGCATCAGCGCCAAGCGGGCTAAAGCCGTGGTCCTGGTCGTAGTTGTACGGAACGTATGGTTCTTCGTGCTGCTGTGGTAGTTCGTGCGTCATGTTTTTTTGTTTTACTTTACTAGATAAACATTAGCATATTTTAGGAGATTTGTAAACTCTGTTGTATGCTACATGTATGGAAAGTGTTGGTGATTTGCTGGGGCGCTACGGCCCTAAGGAGCCTGACGAGATTGCGCTAGCGAAGCAGTACGTGGCGGATCAGTTTGGTGCGCGGGCTCAAGTGGCAATTCGCGGCAACACATTAGTCATTACGGTGGCGAGTGCGGCATTGGCTGCTACGCTGCGCATGCGCATTGTGCAGTTGCAGGCGTTCTGCAAAACAGAGCGTCGATTGGTTTTGCGAATCGGCTAGTGTTAGTCAGTAACCGAGTAGGTATCGGTGTCGTAGTTTGGAATTTGAGCCTGGAACAAAGCGCGAATCTGTGACACGTTGCCCTTGAACGTACCGGGACTGCTGCATGAAGCTGACCAGAAGTGCTGCTTGGTGTCAGAACCGTCTACGATGTCGTAGCTAAATCGAGTGCCTGTTGGGCAGTAACCACGCTGGTCTTTTTTGCTTTTGTCGGTGTTGCCCTTGCTGTAGCCGGCGATGTCCAGAGCACGCAAGAACGTGCTGTACGAAGCCTGATTGTTGTCAAAAGTTTGCGTTTGGCTTACGGTTTGGTCGTAGCCGTTCAGAGTTTGGATGCTCACCTGGTTTTGGCCCACCGTAATACGCACCGCTTTGTGGCTCTGGTCGGCGTTAATCGGGCCGTCCATGGTATATTGCATTTCCACACTGGTGTTGGCATAGTCGGTCAATGGAGCTGCGGGTGCTTTCTTGCTGCCGCTGCCGGTAAAACCGCGCACAATCAAGATAAACACAAAAACAATTAGTCCAATGCTCGCCAAAAATCCTAAGAAGTATTTCATCTGATAGCTCTCTCTATTGAGTTATACATAAACAATACCACAATGTGTGGCATTTTTCAAGAGCCCACGCCTGTTACGCGTCGCGAAGCATGTCGGTGGTCACGCGGAATCGTTGGTCGCGCACCACCACGCCGCGCTCATTTTTGGTGGTGTAGTTGATCCACATGGTTTTGGGCGAGGCACAATACAGGCGCTGTCCGCCGGGTTTGGCAAAATCTTGTTCAAGCGGTTCGGGCGCGCCAAAGTCGGTTTTGGCTTGCGCAAATGTTTTGCACATCAGGGCAAATTCAGGGTGCTCGGGCGTAATAATTTCGACTTCGGCCTCTATATACAAGCCATTGCCGTGCTTGCACGTGGCATCAAAAACAGTAATGAACACTTTGCCTGTTCGCTCCACGTTTTGCGAATGCTGGCTGCTGGGGTGCGAGGCCCAGACCACTTTGTAGTCGCCGTCAAAGGCGGCAAATACTGGCGTGTTGTGTGGCGTGCCATTGGCATTCACGGTAGCTAGTGCTGCGGCGGCAGTATCGTCTAACAACTCAAGGACATTCTGAATTCGGTGCAGTTTGTCCTCGGGCAACATAGCTACAGTTCACCCCAGTTGTTGCCCACCGAAACATCTACGGCCAGTTTAACTGGCAGCTCGTAAACGTGTTCCATGGTGTCCTTGAGCAGATCTGCAACTTGTTGCGCATTCCCCGCCGGGCATTCCACCAAAATGGAATCGTGCACCTGCAAAATTTGTTCGCCCAAATTGGCCTTGAGCAATTTTTGTTCAACGGCCAGCATGGCCATTTTCATCAGATCGGCCTCTGTTCCCTGAATTGGCATGTTGATGGCAGCGCGCTTGGCACCTTCGCGGATCATAAAGTTGCTCGACTTTAGGTCGGGTGTGGGGCGACGACGACCAAATAAGGTTTGCACGTAGCCTTTTTCTAATCCTTGCGCAACAATGTTGTCCATGTAGGCGCGGATTGGTGCGCGCAGCTCAAAATAGCGATCAATAAATTGCTTGGCTTCCAGGATGGTCATGCCGGTTGCCACGCTTAAGCCGTGCGGGCTCATACCATACAACACGCCAAAGTTCACGGTTTTGGCGTGGCGACGCATGTCTTTGCTCACATCTTCCAATGGCACGCCGTACACGTCGGCGGCAGTAGCGGCATGAATGTCGATGTCGTTATTGAATTCTGCAATCAAGCGCTCATCGTTAGCCATCACGGCAGCCAAACGCAATTCAAACTGGGAATAGTCAGCGGTGACAAACACATTACCAGGCGCTGGCACAAACGCGGTGCGAATCGCCTGCCCCATTTCGGTACGAGTGGGAATGTTTTGCAGGTTTGGATCGTGCGAGCTCAGGCGACCGGTAGCAGCCACATCCAGCGCATACGTGGTGTGCAGCTTGCCGTTCACGTCCACCAGCTTGGGGAGCGCATCAATGTAGGTGCTTTTGAGCTTAGTCAGTTCACGATATTTGGTGATCAGGTTCACAATTGGGTGCAACTCGCGGAGCTTATCGAGCTCTTTGGCACCGGTAGAATAACCGGTTTTGCCCTTTTTAACACCTTGTGTGGGCAATTGCAGCTTTTCGAACAAAATCGTGCCTAACTGCGCTGGCGATGCGATGTTAAAGTGCTCGCTGGCGTGTTGGTAAATATCTTGTTCAATCTGTGTAATCTGACCCTCAAACTCCTGGCTCATGGTTTGCAAATAGTCGGAATTCAGATGCACGCCACGGTGTTCCATATTGGCCAGCAAGTAAATGGTCGGAAATTCGATGTCTTTGGCTAGCTTGGCCACCTCGGGCATCTGGGAAAATTGCGGTTTTTGGTCTGCGTAGGCCTGCCAAATTGCTTTGGCGACTTGCCCTGGCTGTTCGGCATCTACGGCGCAATCTACCAGATCGCTCAGCTGGCGCGAACGGATCAGCGAGTCCAGCAAAAAAGCGCCGATACGTGTGTCGTGTGCGATTTGGGTGGACCACGTTGTATTGTGAATTAACAACGTGCGGAAGGTAGTTTTGAGGTCGTGGCCGATGATCGGTCCATTCTGCAATACTTGCAATACCTCAGTATCAAGTATGCTCCCGCCTACCAACTCAGACTCGGCTAGCTGCGTTGCAGATGCCTCGCTTGAGCGGGTAGGCTCGCGCACTGTTGCGGGTGACGCGGTCGGGAGGGATCCAGTCGATTTTGCTTCAGCAATAATCGCGCTGGATGGGTTCCCGTGAGCGGCAGGACCCGCAACGGCGTCGAGGGTGAAGACTGAAACGGTGCCAGCATTGGCGCTAGCCCATAGTTCGGTTCCGTCAGGATTAACAGATATAATGCGGGGTTCGCCAGCTTTGAATGCGGTGACGTCAAACGGCACAACTTCTGCTGCCTCGATTTCTTTTTCTACAAGGCCGATACTAACTTGACCAGCGGGTGTTGCGGGTGAGGCTGCGCGCGAGCCTTCCTGCGCTAGCGAGGGATTTGCCGAAGGCAACCTGCCCGAGTCTGCGTCGGTAGGCGGAAGCGCTTGCGCAGTTGCTGGCATTTCGACTTGGCGCAATAAATTGCGGAACTCCAACTTTTTGAGCATGCCCACAAATTCCGGCGTCACGGTTGGTTCTAGGCGAGCATCGTCCAGATCAATGTGCACAGGCGCGTCCACCATCAAAGTAACCAGCTTCTGGCTCAGATATGCCATGTCGCGGCCATTTTCCAATTTGGTGCGCACGGCCGGCTTCAGTTCGTCCAGATGCGCGTATACGCCATCCAGTGTTTCGTAATCTTTAATCAGCTGCAGCGCGGTTTTTTCGCCCACGCCGGCCACACCCGGAATGTTATCGGACGCGTCGCCCTTCAGTGCTTTTACATCGGCCCATTGGTGCGGACCCACGCCATATTTCTCCTCAAAATACGCCACGTTGAACAATTCTATGTTGCTCAGGCCCTTTTTGAGCGTGTAAATGTGCGTGTGGCTGTTGATCAGCTGCAATACGTCCAGGTCAGAGGTGATCAGGTAGCTTTCGACGTCTTTTTTGCCGGCTTGCATGGCAAAGGCACCCATCAAGTCGTCGGCTTCGTAGTCGTCGGCTTCGTACAGCGGCCAGCCCAGTGATTCCAACAAATTGTGCAAAATAGGAATCTGCTCGTAAAAATCAGGCGGAGCCGGCTTGCGGTTGGCTTTGTAGGCCGGATATAGCTCGCGGCGCGAGCGAATATTGGTACCCTTTTTGTCCCAGGCCACGCACACATAGTCGGGCTTCAGTCGTTTAATAATTTCCAGGGCCATCACCGCAAAACCGTATACGCCGCCGGTAGGCGTGCCGTCTTTGGTGCTCAGATTGGGCATGGCGTAATAGCCGCGATAAAACACGGACTTGCCGTCAATAATTACCAGTCGCTCACTCATGCTACCAGTATAGCAGCGCCATCACCGCATAGCGAGCCTTCTTTCAGGCGTCAACTACAGTGCGCCGAATATAGGCAAGTAGCTCTGTTGGCCACTGAGTTATTCTGGTCTGCTCAAGGGTAGCGTCATGCAAATCTTGTTCGTTATGAGCGTGTACGTAGCGGCCCAGCGCTAACGCGAATGGGGTAATAGCATCGGTGGCCGCACAATCAGCGTCAGCCAAGACCATACCAACGTGCAGCGGATTCAAAACCAATTCAGTGGCATAGGAATGCAGCGCTTGGGCCTGATCCTGATAGGCTTGCGCCTGCGCATGAAGCATTAACGCCCGATTGGTAATACTGAGCATTTTGATGCGCAAAGCTTCGGGCGCGTCCATGTTGGCCAACAAAATGTGTGCAGCGTGCATGCCAATTCCAGCTGCGGCGCGCGCCTGAGCATCTTGCGTGTTCATATGCGCCGCCACGTGCGTCATTTGGACGGCTCTGGCGGCTGTGAGTGTCGGATTTTCATCTGTTGAACCACATAATTGAGCACCCAGCACAACTAATTGCGCAGGTGTGGTTTTGGCGGTTTCTAGTTCCTGCAAAAAGTGTTCAGTGGCCGCACGCAAACCCGGGTCGTACTCATTTGTTGTTCGACGCAGATTAGCGCAGTAGTCCGCAAGGTCGCGACGAATGCGATCGGCACAATCTATCATTTATAAACCGAGCACTTGTTCGACTTGCGCTTGCAACGTTTGAATGTCGGACGAATTATTGATAATTGTTACGTCGGCGCGTGCTTTGACGGCACTCATATCTAACGTAGCAGCATCGCCAGAAGCGTGCATTTCAGCTTCTTCTTCGTGCACAAATTGCTCAAAGGTTTTGTTGTCGTCTACCCTGCCGCGCCGACCTGCTCGCACTCTATCAAATCGGATTTTTGGATCGGCATCCACCCAGACCACCGTGCCGTCCAGTTCGTGAACACGATCGGCTTCGTACGGGTTGCGCAGGCTAGCCATAATAACACCCGCGTACTGGTCTTTTACCTGTTCGTACTGCGCAAGAGCGCGATCCACCAGCACGCCAAGACCAAACTGACGTCGCCATTCGGCACTCAGCTCGCGCATGTTAGCGCGCTCGGTTGTTTTACTGCGGGCAATGAGCTCCTGGCGGAGCAAATCGGTGACCGATACAAAGAGATAATTATGGTGTTTGGCGAGCAGCTCACCCACGGTATCTTTCCCGGATCCGTTTGCACCTGCTACGCCAATAATCTTAACACCATGCGACATTACTGAGGGATTATACCGCAGTAGACGTAACTTTCAAAGCTCTGACCAACTCACGCACCATGTTTCTTGAAGCACTCTTTTATATTATCTATGTCTGGGCGCAACAAATAAACCGTATCAGTAACTTCTTTCTTTTTAGTGGAATATGTAACGCGGCGGCGGTCAATTTCCTGAAAGAAGGGAGTTGGGTAGTCATTATTATCAATCGTGATTAACGGACATTTTTTAATAATCGCTACCGAGGCGTTAACTATATCAGCCATGCTTATTTTGTAGCCTTTCGTGCTAGCATGGTGGCTGTAAAGAAAGTAAACTCGGGCAGCAAAGTCCATAAGCGGCTCGGACAAACTAAAACGAACCATATTCTGGGAGATGTATTCTTCAATGCTAGCTCTATGCCCTTTGTCAGAAGAACACATTAACTCAAACTTTGTGTAGGCAGTTACAGCAAAAGCATACCGCTTTTCCAAGTCTTTGAATAGTTCCTCATAAGCTAATGTTTGGCTTGGCGTTAAGGCATGAGAAATTATATTGGTATCAATAACCAGTAGTTCTTTAGTAGACATACTACAACCTATTTAGTAGCTTTGATGAGCCCTTTGGAGGGGCTGGGTTGGGAAGACTTAGGTCCGAGTACCGAGCCTTTTGGAAGTGTAATATCCATGATCGTCTCCTTTGCTTAATCGCATCTACTTATAGTTTAGCACAGGGTCATCTGATGGTGTAAAGCGATCGTGGTGCGCTATTTGATGTAGTCGTGGAGCTTTTTGGCGTCTTTGTGCTTGCGCAGTTTGGCCAAAGCTTTGGCTTCAATCTGGCGAATGCGTTCGCGGGTCACGCTAAATTCTTGGCCCACTTCTTCCAGCGTGTGTTGCTTGCCGTCTTCCAGGCCAAAACGCAGCTTCAGAATTTTTTGTTCGCGTTCAGTCAGCGCGCCCAACATGCCCTTCACCTGCTCCTTTAGTAGCTGGTTGGTGGCGGAATCCTCGGGACTAATGGTGTCTTCGTCTTCAATAAAGTCAGCCAAAATTGAGTCTTCGTCTTCGTCGCGAATGCTGGCGTCCAGGCTAGAAATGTCCTGTTTGATTTTCATGATGTGCTCAACTTTGTCCACGTCCAGATCCATGGCCTTGGCGATTTCGTCGTTGGTTGGTTCGCGGTTCAGTTCTTGCGTCAGGCGGCGCTGCGTGCGCAACAACTTGTTGATGGTCTCTACCATGTGCACTGGAATACGGATGGTACGTGCTTGGTCGGCAATGGCACGAGTAATAGCCTGACGAATCCACCACGTTGCGTAGGTACTAAATTTAAAACCCTTGTCTGGGTCGAATTTTTCGACGGCGCGGAGCAAGCCGGTGTTGCCTTCTTGGATGAGGTCCAAAAGGTCCAAACCGCGGCCCACGTAGCGCTTAGCGATCGAAACAACCAAACGCATGTTGGCTTCGGCCATCTTGTCTTTGGCATCTTTGTCACCGGCAACCACACGCTGGGCGAGCGCCAATTCTTCTTCTGCGGTCAACAGTGGAATTTTACCGATTTCACGTAAGTACAAACGAACTGAGTCGTCGGCGATGTCGTCCAGGTAACTTTGGTCGTCAGGAACGATTTCTTCGCCGTCTTCGCCCAGCCACTCGTCGCTGAATTCATCGTCAGAGCCTGGCGCAACAGTGCCGGTTACCACTTCGATGTTAGCGTCAGCCAGTTCGGTGTAAAAGCCGTCCAAAACTTCGGCATTAGCCGGAAGGTCCGGAATTGCCTCGGTAATGTCTTTTTGGGCAATGTGGCCGTCTTTTTTGGCTTTGGCAAACAGATCTTTTTTGATCTGGTCAAAGTCTAATGCCTCTGCGGCGGGTTGTTCTTTGGGGGTGGTTGGCTTTTTGCTTTTGGGCATTATGCGCCTCCTTTGTACGTCTTTAGCAGTTGATCGAGTTCGCGAGCTTCTTTGAGGAGCGCAAATTGCGTGTCACTGTCTGCGCCCTGCATAGCACTAGCGATATGTTGCTTTTTGATTTTTACGTAACGGTCTACCAGCTCTGCCTGCTTCCGAGCGACTTCGTTTTGAAGTTCCAAAAACTCGAGGCCTTGATAGAGTTCTTCATATTGTAACGATAGAATTTTACCATATTCTGCGATAGGCTGCAATTCTGCTGAGGCCGTCGCACCTCCGGTAAAGTCCGGATTCTGGCGCAAAAACGCCAGCATGTCGCGCGCGTAGTCGTCGTGCAGCATGTCGGGCGTGAGCGGCTCCAAAATAATTGTGCGCAATTTGGGCTGCATCAACGCCAGGCTTAGCAAGCGATTTTGGATTTTTTGATACTCCACAGTTTGCTTATCGGTAGCCTGCTGCGTGGTTTTGACGCGTTTGCGCGGCCGAGCCTCGGCCACTTCTTGCTGGTCGCTTAGTTTGCTGCGCAGCGCTTCGTGGCTAACGCCCAGTAGTTTGGCCACTTCGCCCACGTAATGGTCTTGTTCAACAGGGTCTTGCAGCTCGCGCACCACGTGCAGAATAACATCGGTAAATTGGCGTTTGCCACTGCCAGACTGAATGTCCACTAGTTTTTGGTAGCGATCAATTAGCCAGTCCAACGCATACAGCGGTTTTTGAATGGTTTGCCGCCAAATTTCGGGGTCTTGTTTGATCAATTCGTCGGGGTCTTTGCCGCTGGGGATTGTAATAATGCTCAAGGACACTTTTACTTTACTGGCAATGGGAATCGCGCGCTCAGTGGCGTTCAGCCCGGCTTTGTCGGCGTCAAAACTCAAGCGAATATCGCCGGTGAATCGGCCTAACGTCTGCAAATGTTGTTCGGTGAGCGCCGTGCCGGCGGTAGCCACCACCTGGCACACACCCGCCTGGTGGCTACTGATAACGTCCAGGTTTCCTTCGGCCACCACTACAAATTTGCTTTTGCGAATCGATTCTTTAGCCAGATGCAGGCCAAAGACGTGCCGCGATTTGTCATAAAGCGGCGTTTGCGGCGTGTTGATATATTTGGGTGCGTTGGGATCATCGGCCAGTAGCCTAGCCGTAAAGCCGATCACCCGCCCTTGTGCGTCGCACAGCGGCACCATTACGCGGCCTCGGAACATGTCGCCCACGCCGCGGTAGCGTTGCGCCGTTACGCCGGCATTTTTCATTTCGACCTCGGTAAAACTCTTGCTCTTCAAAAACGTAATTAGCGCATTACCGGTGTTGGGCGAGTAGCCCAAGCGCCACTCCAAAATAGTTTCTTTGGTGAACTGGCGTTTTTCGCGCAAATATTTGAGCGCTGTGGTGTTGCTAAACAACTGCTTTTGGTAAAACGTAGCCGTAACATCCAGCAGATCATACAAGCGTTCTTTGTTTTGCCCCCTGCGCGGACCGCCAGATTTACTGCGATACTGCTCCAGGTCCACTCCCGCCTTGCGAGCCAAAAGTTCCAGTGCGCCTTTAAAGTCCAGGCCTTCAACTTCCATAATAAAGCTGAACACGTTGCCGCCCTTGCCGCTGCTAAAGTCATGCCAAATCTGCTTTTCGGGGCTCACCATAAAGCTGGGACTGCGCTCGTCGCTAAACGGACTGAGGCCCTTCCAGTTGCGGCCGGCACGTTTAAGCTGCACGTATTCACCAATCACGTCCTCTATATTGATTCGGGATTTTACTTCGTCCACAGCGTCCATTGCCTCTATTGTACGCTAAAGTACCTCTGTAGGGATAGCCTAGGCTGCTCGGTTATGATTAAATATGGCTATGAATCCGCAGAACTCGGACCAAAATCCGTATGACTTTATTATGAATCCGGGTGCCGCGCCGGCTAAAAAGCCGCTCGGCCTTGGCGGCAAAAACTCATTTTTTGTAAAGATCGGTTTGATCGCCGGAGGCGCGATTGTGTTTATGGTCGTGGCTGCAATTGTGCTCAACTCGCTGACTAGCGACAAAACGAACACCACCGACTTGCAGACACTAGCCGCCACGCAAACCGAAATTGCTCGCGTGGCCTCCAAAGGCACCAGCGGTTCGAGCAGCACCGTAAGCGTGCGCAGTTTTGCCGTCAGCACGCAGCTGAGCATGCTTACTCAGCAACAAGCTACGGTTAACTTTTTGGCCACCAAAAATGTCAAAATGAGCGTTAAAAAATTGAGCGCGGCAGTAAACAGTCAAACCGATGCCAAGTTACAAGCCGCTAGCAACAGCAGCACATTTGACACAGTTTTTGTGAGCGTCATGAAAGACGAGCTCTCCAGCTATTTGTCCAATCTGGAAACGTATTACAAAAACGCCACCAACAGTGACGTCAAGGCGATGCTGCAAAACGACTTCAAGCAGACGCAATTGCTGCAACAACAGATACCCAGCACTACCGGGCAGTAAAATTAGAGTTCAGGCTTGGTTGGCAAATGTGCCACCAGCTCGTACGAATGACGAATCAGACCCTGAACATCTTCCCAGGGCAACTGACCACTTAGCAGAACCGTATTCCAGTGCTTTTTGTTCAGATGATAGCCGGGCATGACGCTTTCGTACTTTTCGCGAAGCAATCTAGAAAGCTGCGGATCGCACTTAAGGCTAATGCGCAGCGGTTCGCTGCCTTCGGCAATAATTGCAAACATGTGCCCTTCTGGACCGCCCACTTTGTAGACGGCGGTTTTTTCGCCAAATGGATAGTCCAAAACGGCGTTTGGCATGCTTAGTACGTATTCTTCGACTTCTTTGTGGTTCATGCTTCTACTCTAGCATCCAGGACGTCCAAAATCGACGGGATATCTTCTACCAAATGCGTGGGCGCTTCTTTGATCAGATCTTCGGGAGAGCTAAATCCATGGCTAATGGCAATTGTTTTGGCCAGGCCAGCGCGCTTGCCCGCTACGATGTCGCTGGGCATGTCGCCCACAATAGCGGCATATTCGGGGTCCACGCCCAAGTGACGCAGCGCCAACTGTACGCCCTCGGGGTGTGGGCGAGGGTTAGTCACGTGGCCAGCGTGCACAACAACGCCAAAATGTTTGCGAATACCTACGTGGTCCAGCGCGCGCATTTCGCGTTCGTCGCCAGAGGTCACAGCAGCTAGCTGCACACCAATTCGGCGCAAAATTGGCAGCAATTCCATGGTGCCGTCGTACAGACGCAAATGTTGCAACGACTCGTTACGGAGCTCGTTGTAACGTTTTTGGATCGTGGAAAATGGCACGTCGTCCTTTTTGATCAGAGTACGGATCACTTCGTCGGCGGTGCCGTGCATGGCTGCGGCAATTTCTTTGCGGGTCGCCGGAGCACCGTCGAACTCTTTGGTTAAGGTTTCAAACTGCCAAAAAATACGCTCTCGGGTATCGAGCAATGTTCCATCCAAGTCAAAAACAATCGCGTGCATAGTAAAATCTACCTCTGCTATTTGGTCTTAATTATATAATAAAATACGAAGAATTACAATTCTGTTGGCAAACCAAGGTACGGTCGCACGTCTTCATAGGTGGGTACGATCAAATCTGGTGCAACTTTTTCCATACGGGTACGCGAGATTTCGACACCCGCTAATCCGGATAAGACCCCGACGGTCAGCATACCAAGCTGTTGTGCAGCCTGAACGTTTTGGGGCATATCTTCAACCACAACAATTTTATCATACTCTGTTTCGGGCACTTCGAGCTCTTTGGCCAGACGCCGCAAACTATCAGGGTGCGGCTTGTCCGTATCGCCGCCTTGGTGTGTCGACACCGCATCAAACAATCTATATGGATCGTCGTCGTCAAAGATAAAGCTTGGGCAGCTTGTATGCGTTAAAAACTCGGGCGGGCGCGATGTCCAAATTGCCACCTTTCGGGTGCTCTCCCGGACATTCCGAGCAAATTGTGCTGGATCGCCAATTGGTGGCATGTAGCTGTTCTGCTGAAAAAGCAGCGTGTGTAATCGTCGAACACGCGGCCATTCATCTTCGCTCGGATGAATCAGCTGCTCAATAATGTCGTCTGTTTTCACATAGTTGCTTTGGATTTTCATTATACGATCAGGATGAATATGCTGACCACGCGTAATCTGCACGAGCTGCATCGACTGTGTGATGACGCTCATAAAACTATGTACCAAAACACAGTCAACATCAAGGATGACGGCTTTGGATTCCGCAAACCGCTGCTCAACTGATTTCATCGCAAACTATGGGCGGGCGGTTTGCAAGTAAAACTTCAGTTCTTCAATGGATTCGTGGATGTCAGAAAGCGCGCGATGCGTCTCTTTTTTGGTGTATTCCACGCCGTATTTGCCCTGCATCACGACCTTCCAGGCGGTGACGTCCAGCATGCGGTAATGCAGCAACGAAAACATTTCCGGCCAGTGTTGCTCAATAAAGCCACGGTCGGCATGCACCGAGTTGCCAGCCAAAATTGCCGGCTCGTTGCCAAACTGCGCACGAATAATTTCCGACAGTTCAGCCTCGATTTGTTTGCTGGGTTTGCCGTCGCTTAGTTTGTCCAAAAAGTTGTCACGGTTCTGCGGGTAGTCATTCCACCACGGGTTGCGAGCCATATGCTGTGCAACCGCGTCGCGCGAGTGGCTCACTCGAGCTTCGTAGCTGGCCAACGGCGTAAAGTCAAAGTCCGTGATTTCGGCGGCAATTTCCAAAATCACATCTTTGCGCGGGTCTAAGCCGGTCATTTCCAGGTCCACCCACAGCAATTTAGTGGGCGTGAGGTGTTTTTTGTCAATCATACCCCTAGTATACTCTGTTGGCGATATAACCCAAATCGGCTACTGCTGGATTTGCGAGGTGACAATGGTTTGGCCCAGGTCGTGAGCCGTGGAGTATTCTTTGGTCTGATCCAGTTCTTCTGCCTTAAGCACCGCTGTACCGTTGCTGGAATGGTCCACCAAACTGAGATTGCCATCAGGGGTACAAGCTAACGTAAAATGCGAACGCGACATGTCCTGCTTGGGCGTAGACTCAGCAGGCAGTGTGTCGCGGCCTACGCTAAGGTTCTGGCGAACTTCACCCACGTGACTGGTTGTGCCTCGGGTGATGTCTATTTGGTACACTCGGGGAATGTCCCGCATGCCTACTTTTCTAATGGCGTTGTCGTCGTTATTCGGGTCCGTTTTTTCGGTGGAAAGGCTCTTGCCGTACACCACAAACACAGTGCCAAACTCCCAGCTCTTCTGGGGTCCCACGGTGCCATCTTTATCCTTTGCTCGTGGATTGCCAGCATAAATTAGAGCCAGTGGTTCTTTAGCTAAAGTGGGAGGGATCTTGTCGAAAGCCTTGGGTAATTCAATAGGTGTGTCTGTATGGAGTACGGTTAGTTCGCCTCGCGTAAGATAGGATTCTTCAGTCCCTGGAGTTTGCACGGCATCTGCCCACGCTTCGCCTGGTGGCATTGGTGGTAGCTGTTCGTGGGCCGGCTGAGAGAATTCGTGTGTCATGAATAAACATTACCATTTTGTGGCAAGGTTGTCAATTCGGTTATGCTTTACTTTTTGGCTGTAGGCTTGGTTTTGTTGTCGCTTTTGGGGTCGTCTTTCTTTTTGGTCAAGCGGTCCAACTTGAGCGATTTGAACACAAAATATACCACGGCGGCGGTTGTCAGGAATGACAGCATGGTCGCCACAAATGAGCCCCAAGTAAATACGGCGGTTTTTTGATCCAGATGTAAAATGAACGTCTTTTGGTCCAACGCGCCCTTCCCTGGCAATAACAGGCCAATTAGCGGGTTGATAAAGCTGGCAATTAGCGAGTCAGCCAACGACTTTACCTGGGTGCCGATCACCAAACCAATGGCTAGGCCAACCACGCTTTGCTCGCGCAAAAAGTCGGCAAAGCCCATGACCACTTTTGGCCTGGGCACGCGCTTGGTCACTGCAGCTTTGGCGTTCTTAACGCGAGCCAAGTGGCGAGTTGCGGTCTGGGCGCCTTTTTGCTTGGCAACTTGCGCCTCGGTTACTGGTTTTTTGGCGGTCTTGGACATGGCAGCCTTCGCTTTGGTTGTGGTCTTCTTTTCAGTCATGAAAAATCTTTCTGCCCACCACTGTTACATGCGTTCTGGCGCACTGATGCCTAATAGATTTAGTCCATCTTTTAGGATGGTGGCATACAGCTCTACTAGATGCAGGCGTTCGGCTTCGCGATCGCTACCTACAACGCGATTGTGCTCGTAAAAACGGTTAAAGGTCTGTGCCAACTCGTACAAGTATGTGCACACGTGGTGTGGCATCAGGTCGCCTACAGCCTTGTTGACTACTTCTGGGTATTCGGCAATTTTGCGGGCCAGGCTGCGTTCGCCAGCCTCTAGACTGGTTGGCGCAACAGGCTGGGCGTTGGCTTTAGCCACAATACTGCGGGCGCGAGCATGGGCATATTGCAAATACGGGCCGCTGTTGCCTTCCAGGCTGACGGACTCTTCGGGCACGTAAATAATGTCGGCGCCAATTCGCTGCTTCAAAAACGAGTATTTAATTGCACCTAGCACGGCTTGTTCGTCATCACGGCCGGTTGCTGCTTTGTTGGCTTGGTGGGCGATGTCTAAAACATCCACAGCGCGCAAAAAGTTGCCTTTTCGGGAGCTCATTTTAACGCCGCCAGCTAGTTTGACGTTGCCGTGCGTAATATGCGTGGTGCGCTCGGCCAGTTCGGGTGCAAATTGTTCGATGCTTTTGAGCACGACTTTCATGTATTCAATGATGTCGTTACCGGTCACAATAATGGAGTCGTCAAAGTGGTAATCGCGCCATTTGGCCATGATTAGACCGACGTCTTTGGCTTCGTAGGTGGGCAGGCCCTGCGAGTTGATAAACACGCGGGTGTGCAGGCCGTATTTTTCGCCTTCAAAAATGATGGCGCCGTCGCTCTCTTGGTATACACCTTTTTCAAACTGTTCACGAACGGTTTGCAGACCTAATGGTGCGGTCTCGCTCTCTGGGTAATATTTTTCGAATGGTGTGCCGATGCGTGCATAAAACGCGTCAAAATAATCGTAGCTCCATTGACGGCAAGTCCAATAAATGTGCGCAAACGCGGATTCGCGGTCATTACTGGTGTGCAACTGGTACACTTGTTTGTTCAACGCAATAATTTCTTCTTTAGCTGCGACGTTGTCTTCGTAGGCCTGTGTGCCCAACACATATTGCTGTGCCATCCATTCTGAGCGCTGATCCTCTGGTACGTCAGCTAATTTGTCAGGGTTTTCACCACCTAGATTTTGCAAGATTGCCCACATGGTTTTGCCTACGTGCAGGCCTACGTCGCCACCAAAGTTTACGGCGTGCACGGTGCCGCCAGCGGCTTTAACCAAGCGACTGATGCTGTCGCCCACCACGCTGGTATAAAAGTGGCCGGCGTGCAGCACTTTGAACGGGTTGGGGTCGGAATATTCGGTGACCACGGTTTTGCCAGCATAGGTTTGTGGCTTGGCTTGCGGCGCCTCGGTGGCGGCCTTCAAAAGCACCGTGTCAGACATGGTAATGTTAATGAATCCGGGGCCAGCAATCTGCAAGTCTTTTATGCTATCGCCAAGTGCAGATTGCAGCTCAGCAACTAGTTCGGTAGCTACGTCACGCGGATTTTTGCTCACGCGCTTGGCCAGCTGCAACGCCACGTTAGTCGCGTAATCGCCAAATTGTTCATCGGGGCGCGACAGTTCGGGCTGCACGTCCACGTTGTATACATTTTTGATAGCGCTTGCGAGCGCCGCGGTAATCTGTTCCATACTTGTATCTATTATAACAGATTACGGTTCGATGTCGCCAGGCGTGCGCTGGTAGCGTATAGCACGCACCAATTGCCAGGCAAAAATGTACAGGCTGCCCAGCAGCGCAAAGAAAATACCAGTGGTGGTGTAGGTTTGCGAATACGTAATAGGGTGAATCAGGCGATCGGACACATCAAACAAAATACCGCCGGGGTTTACCAGAATGTCCCAGGTGTTCCAACGCAGATCGCGTCCCAGGTAAATGGCAAAACTGCACAAAAATAGCACAAAACCAACGGTGATGTGCGTCCAGCGGCGGCTGAGTCGCTGCAACAAATTCAGATGCACTACATACAGGCTCAAAAATCCCAAAATGACACCGTTAAAGATGAATGACGAGAACATAACCACGTCAAACAACAAATCCACGCGCGCTGCATCCTGAATGTGAATAAAATCGCTGATCATGTAAAAGCTGTTGGGCAAAAAACCAATCCATAAGAAGGACAAAATCAGCGCTGGCCACGACGACCACAGACTATGTTTGAGAATTTTGTGCAGCCACAGCGCAGCCAGTAAGGGCAGCCAGGCCAAAAACAGATTCCACATGAGGTACGCAAACTCCATGGAATGATTGCTCTGCGCACCGGCCATAAAGAGCCCGCCGCTCACCACGCTCAAGCCGAGCAACGCAATGCCCAACCGGGTCGTGTGGGAAAGATACCACCTCATAGTTACTTTATTATACCATTCCTGTGTTTACAGAGGTAGCCGGACGCAAAAAGACGCGCCGCCCTTTGGATTGTTTTTGGCGTTCAACGTGCCGTTATTAGCTTTAGCGATCTCGCGCGCCAGCGCCAGGCCCAGTCCGTAACCGCCCTTAGTGGTACGAGCTTTGTCGCCACGGTACAGGCGCTCAAAAATATGTGGCAAATCGGCAGGGTCAATGCCCGGCCCTTTGTCGGACACGGTGAGCACATAATAGTTGGCCTGGCGCTGGCCAGAAATGGTGATCGTTCCCCGTTGCGGGCCGTATTTCATGGCGTTGTCTAGCAAAATGCCTAGCAGCTGCACGATGCTGCTTTGGTTGGCGTACAGCGTAGCGTTCTTGATGTGCTGTTTGAAGGTCACCTGACGGGCCGTAGCCGACTTTTGAGCGTGCTTAACAGCTTCGTCCACAATCTGATGCGGCGTGGTTTTGGCTATTTCCAGCTGTGCTCGCTCAAAATGCGTCAGTGCCAACAGGTTGTTGGACAGATCCTCCAGACGTTGCGTTTCTTCCAGATTGCTTTTGAGCTGCTCGCGAGCTTCTTGCTCGGTAAAATGTGGCTGGCGCAAAAAGACTTCGTTTTCGACTCGCATGGCAGCCAGCGGCGTCCGAAGTTCGTGGCTGGCGTCCGACGCAAATCGAGTTTGCGCTCGGTGCGCTTCCTCGATGGGTCGTAGCGTGCGACCAGCAAACCAGTAGCTGAGCACACCAGCAACGACCAGCGCAGCTCCGTTAATAATGGCAAAATCGCGGTTCAGGCGGTAGCGCACGTTTTGGGTGGCCTCGTCCTGAATGCTGCCGATTTCTTTGCTGTTGGGTAGCGCAACGGTGTATTCTTCGCCCTCTAAATTGCGCCACGGGAATTCAAACAAATGGCGCACAGCACCAAGTTGCGCGGCGGTGGAACGAGCATATTCGTGCTCGGAAATCACCCGCAAAGCAGCGGTGATCACTAAGCTAAATCCCAGCATAATTACCAGGTAAAACATGGTCAACTTCAGGCGAGCCGACTTGAACAAACTGGGTCTATGGTATCTTATAACCATATCCGCGAACGGTTTGGATCACCGAATCTCCGGCGCCAATCTTTTTACGGACGTTAGCAATAAACGTCTCTACGGTGTTGTGTTGCACGCGGTCTTCGTCATCCCACACGTGATCCAACAGTTGGTCTTTGCTGAGCACTTCGCCGCGGTGATGCAACAGATATTCCAGCAGCTGGAATTCTTTGGCTGTCAGATGTACGGTGTGGTCGCCCACACTAACTTCTTTGGATACGGCATCCAGCGTGAGGTCGCCGCTTTTGAGTGTGGTGCCGTGGTGATCTTGCGGACGTCGCAACAAGGCACGAATGCGCGCCAATAATTCATCAAACGAGAATGGTTTTGGCATGTAATCGTCGGCACCAGAATCCAGGCCCTCTACCCTATCGCCAATTGCCGAACGAGCAGTGAGCATCAGCACTGGCATGGTTTTGTGTGCCTCGCGCCACAGTTTAATCAGCGCTGGGCCGTCGTGGCGACCAGGGATCATCCAGTCCAGAACGACTAAATCGTAGGCGTTGGCATCCACCAAAGTGTCGGCCTCGTCGCCGTCATAGGCCACGTCCACAATATAGCCCTCGGCTTTGAGGCCGCGTTCTAGGCTGTTAGCAATTTTAACTTCGTCTTCAACTACAAGTATTCGCATGTCTACATAGTATTCTACAACACTGGGCTCTGCCTGAAGAAAAAACAGGGGCGATTAGTAGTCGCTTAGCGGCAATAATTGCGAAAGTTCGACGAATTGTTTGGTTTGCACGGCCTGAATTGCCTGTGTGGTCAGCGAAAAATACTGCGGTTGTTCACGAAGTTGCGCCAGGGTCATCCAGGCATTTTCGCCGTATTTCCACTTGGCAGGCTCCTGATTCTGCACCTGAGCAGTAAGCAGTACAAATAATTTGTCCTCCAGCAGCTCATGGGCCGGGGTGTAATCGCGCTGGCGCAAAAATGTGCTCACCTGAAGGTCGACGGCTAGGCCAGTCTGTTTGCGGAGCTCGTGCGCAGCCGAGACGGTAAAATCTTGGCCCCATTGCGCCGGACCGCTCAAAAGCCCCCAATACCCATAAAATGGCTGGCGCAGACGTTTTTGCATCAGATATTCCGTGCCTTGAGGCGTTGGGCGCGAAATCACCAGTAGCAGCGACACTTTGGGTTGCTTGAGTTGCGTTTGTGCGGACTCATTTAGATTGTTGGCGGTTTCTTTGCCGACGACCGTGAGCACGTAGCTTCCGTCGGGT
The DNA here is from genome assembly GCA_035247965.1 of Saccharimonadales bacterium (SeqCode). Taxonomy (GTDB): domain Bacteria; phylum Patescibacteriota; class Saccharimonadia; order Saccharimonadales; family UBA4665; genus CAMLQK01. Next base: position 67,952 of record DATFHW010000033.1, read on the forward strand.
TGCTTGGCAATAATACCCTGTTCCACCAGATAGCGCACGTGAAACTTAAATGTGTCGCTTTCCATATTGGCAGCACGTCGCAGGTCACTGTATCGCGCCGAAGAAACATGTCGCAAGTGATATAAAATTGTGGCGCGTGCCGGCAAAAACTCCTGGTTCATAGATGACTTATATCATACACGCCAGGCGGTTCAAGGGAAATTGCTTACCCTAGAAGTCGGTGGTCAGCCGTGCCATCATAACGCCACAAAGGAGTTACTGGGATGGAAAAGAAATTATATGTTGGTTGTGGCTTGACGCATGCGCCTGAGGAATTTCGGGACAGCGTGGACCGATTTAAAGACGCGCTGCGCGAGTCCGGACATACGGTGTTGGACTTTTTGGGCCTTGTAGCCGGAACGCCCGGCGACGTGTACCGGCATGATATTAAAGTCAATGTGGCCAGTTGTGACATTTTGGTTGGCATTTGTGACGAACCAAGCATTGGCCTGGGAATGGAAATCGGCACGGCGATTGGGCTTGGCAAGCAGGTGCTGCTGGCTGCGCAAGACGAATGCGCTATCACACGAATTGTTCCCGGTGCTGCCGAAGAAGAGCTGAACGTGCACTTTGCACGCTACACCGACCTCTTGGACGTAGTGCCGATGGTCAACGAGCTAGCCGAACAAAGCTAGCTCGTTACTGAGCTGTTTTTGGTGTATTCAGCCTCGCGCTCCTCGGGAGTTTGGTTGGGTCGAGCGTAATCGTCCTCTAGGCGCCAGGTAGTCCCGGCCTCGGGGGTGGAAACTTCCAGAATATCAGCGCCGCCCTCCAACCCTTTCAAACGGTGTTTTTGGCCGATCTGTGTGCTGTAACCCATACCTGGCTGCAACACGGTCTCAACCAATTCGCCTGTTTCGTTTTCCCAAATAACAGAGGCGTTGCCGTTCATAATAAAGTAGCTTTCCTGCTTTTGGTCGTGAATCTGCAAGCTCAGGCGGGCGCCCTCGTTAATATGCAAAACTTTGCCCATGTATGGTGCACCTTCGGGAACCCAGTGAATTTCGTAACCCCACGGCTTTTCGATGCGCTTGGCGTACGGCGCCACGCTAAAATTGCTGGGGTCAAAAGTTGGTACGGGTTGTTGAGTATCCATGTTATTGCTCCAAAAGACGTTTCGTCTCTACCTTATACGCTTCAACGTTTGGCTGATCAAAACTGTTGACGTTCAGCAGCTGGCCCAGATACATCATTTCTAGCATTTTGAACTGCAAGAATGCACCCAGTGATTCTTCGTTGATGGCATCGAGCGTCACCTGCATATACGGCAAATCAGCCTTTTGGTAGGCAATTTGCACACCTTGCAGGATTGCGTCCATGATGTTTTCGGCAGTTTTGCCGTTGATCATAGGCACCAGGTCTGGGAAAATACGGTTTTGCGGAACTTGCACATTCACCAGCTTATTGGGCGCCGATACAAAGGTGGTCAGCTTGTCTTTTGGTCCGCCCAAATATAACTGGCCCACGGAGTGCAGATCGGTCGAACCCAGTGAAACCGTAGGCGTAATGCCAGTGTGCACGGTTTCGCCAGTCAGCGAGCGCTCTTTGCCCACGCTTTCGCCCATTAATTGGCGATACCACTTGCCCACCGACTCTAATTCGGGGTGAAAAAAGAAGTTGTCGTTAATAGTGTAGCCTTTTTGCAGATGCGCCGCCAAGACGGTGGCAGATTGAGCCGCCAGGTTCCGGCCGCCTTCTTTTAGACAGGCGTCCAGCATTTGCGAGGCGCCCTGCTGCAGCTGCGCGATGTCGATACCAACCGTTTGCAATGGGAACAATCCCACCGCCGATAATACCGAATAACGGCCGCCAACTTGGCCAGGCAAGCTCAAGCGAGCAATATTTTGCGTGCTAGCTGCCTCCCACAGTTTGGAACCTTCATCAGTGATTACCACAAATCGATCGTGCACGTCGCCAAGCTTTTCGGCCAGCTCGGCGGCAATAATCTCGAAGTTAGCTATAGTTTCGGCGGTGCCGCCAGATTTACTGATCACTGTTACCAGAATTTCGTCGGGGCTGTGCAGGTTTTCGATCAAGTGCTGAGCACCCAGCAGCCATTCGGGGTCAGTGGTTTCGGCAAATAACAGCTTGGGGAATTCCTCGCCTTGAGGTCGCAGCGAATCACGAGCGCCCAAAATGGCGTCATACACAGCTTTGGTTCCCAAGTTGGATCCACCAATGCCCACCACCACCGAATATTTTAGGTTTGGCGAAACTTTTTGTTCAGCTAGCGTGCGAACTTCTTGCAACAGCCCGGTATCTTTTGGCAAATTGAGCGACGCCTCGGCCGCTTCGTAGTCACCGGCAGCTACAACCTGCCGCAGACGCGCCGTGTAATCGTCAATAGCTGGCAATGTTACATCTGGAGCCGCCTGGGCGTGCTCGGTAGATAATTGAATCATGTATCCCCCTTCGACTCTTTGGTGTATCTATAGCATACCACTAAAGGGCCTGCTTGAGCTTGTCCACTAGCGGCAACGGCGTGGGGTCAGTGTTAGCAGCCAGGGCCGCATAAATGCCCACGAAGTCGCCCAGGGCAATCAGCCACAGCAGTTGCTGCAACACCGTTTCGCCCTGCGGAGCGATCACAATCGGAGCCGGGGGCATGCCTGACAACAGTTGTTCGGATAGTTCAAATCGGCGCTGCACGCGAGGGTGCTCCAGCGAGCTGCGCAGCTCCACTACAGCGTACGGTTTATCTACGGGCTGTTTGCTCCAGCCGCTGAACTCGTTGTGACTAAACTCCGGAATCTGGTTAGTCCAAGCCACTTGTTTGGCGTTTTCGTTGATGCTGATTTTCCAGCGATACGCCGCAGCAGCCAGCTTGGGGCCACTGTACACCACCACCGATTTTCCCAACAGCTCCAACGCGGTTTGTTTGGCCAAGTTTTTACTGGTGGGCTGGGTGGGCTGCCAGCCGTTAATTGCCTCTTGCACAAAACTGGTTTGCGATTCCAGCTGCTGCAAGGCGCCTTGCTGCGCCAAAACACCGCAGTTTTGCACCAGCTGCAACAGCGCTCGCAAGGTGCTAAAAGTGGTGTACCGGCTTGCTGCCAACTTTGGCAACAGCGCCAACGCATAGCCTTTTTGCTGCGCGATCTCGGCCAGCTTGCCACCGCCAGTAATTACCATAATGTGGGCACCTTTTGCCTCGGCTTGCTCCAATGCACTGATGGTTTCTTCGGTTCCGCCCGAATAACTGGCAGCAATAAATAAGGTTTTGGGGCCAACGTAGGCTGGAATGTCGTAGTCGCGCACAATCTGGAATGGCACGATGTAACCTGGCCAAACCATGCTCAACTGAGCAGGCAGCGCCGAGCCGCCCATGGCGCCAAAGACAATGTTATCTGGTGTAAAGCTGTCGGTCGCCGTGGTGTAGCTCTGTGCCAGCTGTTGGTACTGCTTGGCGCATGCGCCCAACGCGTCTTGGCTGTCGCGTCCGTGGATCATTTTTAGGTCATCAAGCATTTGTTCGCATACTCCTTGTGCTATTATGAGTGTGAGTATATTATAATCTCATGATGCAATAGAGGGGGAGCACTATGATGTTTGGGCACGATGACCATCACAATGATCAACATGAAAATAATCAGGGCGCACCTGCGCCAGTTGCTGACGACACGCTTGGGGCACCGGCTGTGGTTGATGGCAACGCGCCAGCAATGAACAGCGACGATTCAGCTGGCGATTTTATTATGGACGACGCGCCGCAGCCTCCAAAGGATTTGCCGCCCGTTCCACCAGCACCACCCGCTGGCCCGGCCGATAACACAGTGGTTCCGGCTCCAAAGCCAGAAAGTGCCGACGATTTGCTGCGAATTAAGCAAGAAGCTTTGAGCGAGCTGGCGCCAATGGTTGACCATCTAGACCAAAAGCCTGAAGAAAAATTCCGCACTACCATGATGATGATTCAGGCCACCGACAACGACAAGCTTATTCCAGCCGCATACGCTGCTGCCAAAGAAATCGCGGACGATAAAGTACGCGCACAGGCCTACCTGGACATCGTCAACGAAATTAACTACTTCACTCAGACTGCGGACGCCGACAAAGTCGCCTAACACTCATGAAACTTGCGCGGATAAACACGGGGCTTTTGCTGGCAATCGTCCTTATAAACGCGTACGTGATTGTTATGCCGTTCCTGCCCGCCCTCTTTTTTAAGGCAGAAAAACATAGCACCGTAAAGCAGCTGCAGCAAAAGGTCTCCAGCAAACCGGGCCCTATTACTGCGAATGCCGAAACATTAATCGTGCCGTCCATGGCTTTGGACGCCCCTGTTAACGAGGGCAAAACTATCGCCACCTTGCGTCAAGGTTTATGGCGTCTGCCCTATACCAGCACCCCCGACAAAGGCGGCAACACCGTGATCGTGGCGCATCGTTTTACCTACACGAACCCACGCGGAATGTTCTATCACCTTGACCAAGTGCACGTTGGCGACCAGATTGCGGTGCTGTGGCACGGCAAAAAATACGTCTACAAAACCACTACCACAGAAGTTGTGCCACCCACCGAAGTCAGCGTAGAGGCTCCCACCGCGGATTCAATTTTGACGCTATACACCTGCACACCACTGTGGAACCCCAAAGACCGCTTGGTCGTAACCGCCAGTTTGGAGTCCGTGCAATGAGCGAAAAAGTTCGATTTTGGATTTTGCTATTTTTGCTTGCGCTCAGTATTGCCCTGCTCATGTTTGCCATGCAAAGCTTGGGCCACCTGAACATTCGCCAGTAGCTAGGCCAACTCCGCAATCGCCGAACAAAATTCCGGCGGATATTTTACACCCAGTAGTTCAGCGGCTTCTTGTGGCGCAAACCACGCCTGCTTTGTATGCTCATCGGATATGGTGACTACCGAATCGGTTGGCACGCTGCATGTATAGACGCTCAAGATAAGACCTACCGAACTGCCTTCTTCCAGAGGAATACGAATATTCGACAGAACGGTAGTCAGAGGCTTAATAGCATCGATCTTTTGTATGCCAGTTTCCTCTTCAATCTCTCGCAGCAGTGTGTCTTCAACGGTATCACCTTTTTGCACACGACCACCCGGCAAGTCCCAGTATGCAGTCCGATCATTGCGTAATTTTTGAGGATTTACCTGAAGCAACAAAATTTTCCCGGTTTGATTACGAATCAGTGCCTTGACGCCAAGGTGAAATATATCTTCGGTGCTCATTTGGTAGCAACAACTTCAATTACATTATCATCATGTGGCGACTGCTTGGTGCGCATAAAGTCACTGTACAGACGCTCATCATATGAGGTAATGTGCTGGATCGTAAAGCCTGCTTTTGCCATGTGGTCTGTTATAGACTGTTCGGTGTGAAAGTAGCGAACAGTGGCCTTTTGTCTGCCCGTCTCTTCGTTGGTCATAACGCGCGTGGTAAGACCTGTTTCTGGATCATATGTGGCGCTCGGGTCTTTAACATCGGGGCATTCCACCGAACGAACCACTACAAAAAGTCGCCCGGCAGGCTTAAGCACCCGATGAAGCTCAGCCAGCGCCTTATCAAGCGCCGCTTTGGGCACATAGTGCAGCACTAATCGCGCGTAAACAAAGTCAAAATAATCGTCTTGGTAGGGCAACGGCTGTGCCACATCCTCAAGCTTCGCCTCAATCTGAGCATCCAGACCTTTTTCGTGAATATACTTTTGTGCGAATGCCAGACCTTCCTGGTCTATGGTAGTAGCAATAATGTGGCGAGCTGGGTCAGCCTGGGCCATACGAATTTCAGCAATACCACCGGTAGAAATACCGACGCTATAAATTTTCTTGTCGGCGTCCGTCAGTAGTGCGATGCCGTTGTCTTCACTTTTAGAACCCGGAAATTGTATACTCATTGTTTGAGTATACCATCCGCGATTTAGTTGAGGTCGGAATCGTGTGAATGAGCCGAAACTTCTTGTTCTTGCTCTTGTGTGGCCAGCTTGCGTTGCGAGCCGCGGCGAATCATGCGCACCACCAAAGCGGCAAAGATAATAACACAGGCCAAGGTGATGATGCCGGCGATCATAATACCAGTGTTGGTCAGGCCCGACCCAGATCCCGTCGAACCAGAAGAGCCACTACCAGAGGTGGAACAGCTTGCGGCAGTACCGCCCTCGTTGTAGCTACATGCGCCGTACGTTCCCTCGCCGTAGGCCGCTGCAAAATGCGAAACGTAGTAGTATTTGTTCATATAGTGCTTTCCGTAAGTATCATGCTTATGATATCATGAGCTCGTCTAATAGCAACAATGAGTGAGGGAAATTATGAACTATTTTGGTCTACTAGACTTCAGCACTCCAGAGCTAATTATTATATTAGCTATCGTGCTGTTGTTGTTTGGTGGCAAAAAGCTGCCAGAGCTGTCTAAGAGTCTTGGCTCTTCAATGCGTGAAATTCGTAAGGGTCTAAATTCCGATGAAAAAAGCGAAAAGCGCGACGAAAAGAAGACAGACCACCAATCCGCTTCTTAAGTCGGCGCAAAAGCAACCATTTTTAGAGCACGTTCATGAGTTACGACGACGACTGTTTTACGTCGCTATTTCGGTAACTGTTTTTAGCTGCGCTGCATACGGCGTTGAACATACGATTGTGAATTGGCTTTTGAAGCCGGCCGAGCATCAGAAATTCATTTATACGTCGCCAGGGGGTGGGCTGGATTTCTTGTTCCGCGTATGTCTGTACGTTGGTATTGCTTGTAGTATTCCGGTCATTGTGTACCAGATCTTGCGTTATATGGAGCCGTTGCTGCGATTTAATACGCGACGCGTTGTAGCCTGGGGCAGTATTGCTTCGGGTATTTTGGCTGCTATCGGCATGACATTTGGCTACTTTATTGGTCTGCCCGCTGCATTGCACTTTTTGCTGAACCAATTTGTAACAGCCCAGATTCAGCCGCTGTTGACCATTCAGTCATATATGTCGTTTGTAACAGTTTATATGCTAGGCTCTGCCCTGTTATTGCAAGTCCCGCTGATTTTGCTGATTATTAACCGCATCAAGCCGCTCAAGCCCAAAAAGTTGCTTAGTTTTTCTGTGCAGCGTTGGGTGATTGTTGTTTCGATTGTTGGCGGTGCGCTCATGAATCCCAACCCTAATCCGGTTGCGTTGTTTTTGGTGAGTTCACCGATGATTGTCTCGTACCAGGCAGGTGTGTTTATGATTTGGCTAATTAACCGCAAGCATCACCGCCCGGCCAAGGTAAAAAACCTGTTGCAAACTGATTCCCAAGTGCGGGCCGAACGAATACAAACCGCGCGCGCGAGCAAGCCATTGCAGGCCGTTCCAGCTGCTGCGAGCGTGGCCACGGTTCGTCGTCCGCATACAGCCATCAAGCCGGCTACAATGCAGGCACAAGCCAAAACCCCTGCCCCCGTTGCGTCCGTACCGATCACGCCACTACGCCCCGTTGCCCGCCCTGGCCGTCCGCAAAAGTACGTCAGCGATTTTGCGCCCCGTCGAGCATACCGTCCTTCTTTGTCGCCAGAAAATTAGCACAAAAAACGCTTGACAGCGCAGGCAGCCTTTTTTACAATGCGCTTAAGGCTATTTAAAAACAAAGAGACGAGATATGACACAGCTAAATGAACTCATGGACAAAGAAATGAGCCGCAAGGAATTCTTGACGACGGTAGGTTTTGGTATTGCCTCTGTAATGGGACTGTCTACCATCCTTAAGTTACTGACCGGCAAAAAGGCCAACCAACAAGTGAGCAGCTACGGTTACGGTGGTGGCGCTTACGGCGGCACAAAACGCGGCTAACTAGTCTTTAGTATTTTGAGTAATAAAATAACCAGATTACTCTGGTTATTTTAGATTCAGCTTGTGGGAGAGCAGGCTGCAACGCAGCCGATGAGAGGGAGCGTGCTCCCTCTCATAAGCCAGGCCGTAAGGCCGAAGCGCGTTACATCATGCCCATGCCGCCCATATCTGGAGCAGCAGGAGCCGGGTTCTTTTCGGGTAGTTCAACCACCAACGCACCCATTGTCATGCTGGTGCCGGCAATCGATACGGCATTTAGCAAGGCTTCTTTGGTAACGCGAGCGGGGTCAATCACGCCGTTGGCCTTGAGGTCAACCAGCTTAGCTGGGTCGTTGACGTTTACACCCTGCCCTGCTTTGGCAGCGCGAACTTGCGGTAGCCATTCGTCGGCGTTCAGGCCAGCGTTGGTAAGCAAGATGCGGAACGGCTGTTCCAGTGCATTCTTCAGCAGCTGTGCGCCAGCGGCTACAGAGTCGGTAGCGTCGGCTTTGACGGTACCAGCCAAGTTGATTAGCGTAACGCCGCCGCCAGGCACAATGCCTTCGGCCAAAGCAGCTTTTACTGCAGCTACGGCGTCGTCAACGCGGTATTTCTTTTCTTCGATCTCGGTCTCGGTTGCGCCACCAACTTTGATCACGGCAACTTTGCCACTCAATGCAGCGCGGCGGTTCTCCAGCTGTTCGCGGTCGTAGTCGCTGCTAGCAGCTTGCGCCTGAGCACCAATTTGATTCACACGAGCCTGCAACGCTTGCGGCGTGCCTGCACCTTCGATGATAGTGGTCTCGTCTTTGCCAACAATCACCTTACGAGCCGAACCGATCAGGCTGAGGTCGGCGTTCTCGAAGGTAATGCCGGCCTCTTCGCTAATCAGCGTAGCACCGGTCAGCACGGCGATGTCTTCTAAAATGGCTTTGCGGTTGTCGCCAAAGGCTGGAGCCTTCACGGCTACGGTGTTGAACACACCCTTTAGGCGGTTCAAAATCAGTGTGCCTAAGGCTTCGCCTTCAACATCTTCGGCTACGATCACCAGGTCTTTTTTACCAGCTTGCGCCAACTGCTCCAAAACGGGCAAAAATTCCTGAATTGAACTAATTTTCTTGTCGGTTACCAGCACGGCCGGTTTGTTGTACACGGCTTCCATACGAGCGGTGTCGGTCACCATGTAGGGGCTCACAAAACCGCGATCAAAGGTAAAGCCTTCTACCACTTCACTTTCCAGCGCCAGGCCCTGGCCTTCTTCGACGGTCACCACACCTTCGGAACCGATCTTGTCCATGACGTCAGCAATAAGGTCACCGATTTCACGGTCGCCGGCAGAAATGGTAGCAACTTCGGCCACGCGGCTCTTTTTGCCCTGAATGTCTTCGCGCAAGCCGTCCAGTTTCTGCAAAACGTCTTGAGCGGCGGCTTCCAAACCTTTGCGCAACAGCATTGGGTTGTGGCCAGCGGCAATCAGCTTGTTGGCTTCATTCAAAATGTGGTAGGTCAGCACGGTTACGGTGGTAGTACCGTCGCCGGCAACGTCATTCATCTTGCTAGCGGCTTGCTTGATCAGCTCGGCACCAACTTTGTAGCCCAAGGTTTCGTCGTCTTCGTCGCCCAGTTCTACGCCCTTGGCAACGGTTACACCGTCGTGAGTGACGGTTGGCGCGCCGTAGGCTTTGCTAATAACCACGTTGCGACCCTTGGGGCCCATGGTGGTTTTTACTGCGTTGTACAAAATTTCGGCACCGGCAAGTACGCGCTTGCGGGCATCGTCGTCATAAAATACTTTTTTGGCCATAAAATTCCTCCGGTATGATTAGGCTACAGTTGCCAGAATGTCTTCTTCTTTTACTAACAAGTACTCTTCGCCGTCAACTTTGACTTCGGTTGGGCTGAAGCTTTTGTAGATAATGCGGTCGCCAAGGCCAACGCTCTCTACCTTAGGGCCCATGGCCACCACTTTGGCCACTTTTGGCTTTTCGGCAGCATTTTGGGGCAAATATAGACCGCTGGCGGTCTTGGTTTTAGCTTCTTCGGCTTGCGCGACAACGTAGTCGGCAAGAGGGTGAACTTTTACGCTCATTGGTTACTCCTCTGTAAATTACATAACGATAGAGTGCGGATTAGCACTTTGCTAGGTCGAGTGCCAACCCTAACAGCACTCACTATATATTGAGTGTCGGCGCGCGGTCAAGCGTAAGCTGCACATGATACAATGCGAACATGAACAACACCAAAATTCCAGCAACAATACTCGGCGTACCAACAAACTTGGGCGCCAATAATATGGGTGTCGAGATGGGCCCGAACGCCTATCGCTATCAAGATGTAGTTCCCAAGCTGGAGCGCGCCGGCTTCGCTGTACATGACGCCGGCAACGTAACTGTTCCGGAACGCTCGGCCGCCAACAAAGGCGCCAACCCTAAACTTCCCTATGCGCCGGAAATTATTCGGATTAGCACCGACACCGCGACCCTGGTGCAGCAAGCAATCGACGCTGGCAGCAAGCCAATTGTGTTGGGCGGCGATCACTCGATTGCGCTCGGTGCTGTGTCGGGGGCATCGGTGGCTGTGGACGGTGACATAGGGCTGATCTATTTTGACGCGCATGGCGACATGCACACCGACCAAACCTCGGCCAGCCACAATATTCACGGCATGCAACTGGCATCGCTGATGGGTTTTGGCGCACAAGAGCTAGCCGGCGTGTACAAAGAAACTGTTAAAGTATCTAAACACAACGTGCTGCACATCGGCGGCAGCGACTTTGACCAGGCCGAGTTAGACCTTATTGCTCGCGAAAAAATTCAAGCCTACACGATGCAAGACATTTTGACGCAAAACTTTGGCCCGCTGCTGCCGATGATCAACGCACTGCAATCACGGGTAAAGTACATTTGGATCAGCCTGGATCTGGACGCCATTGATGCTCAATATGCGCCGGCTGCCGGCATGCCCAATCAAAAAGGCCTGCTGTACCGCGAAATCAAAATGCTGGCCGAATATATTGGCAAGCACTGCACGGTACTGGGCGTGGATGTGGTGGAATACAACCCGCTCGAAGATATTGACCGCAAGACCGCGGGCCTGGCCACCGAACTGATCGCTAACTTTTTGGGCAAAGATTACAGCTGGTACGCCGAATACATGGCTCGACAGTAGTCGGCCTCGCCAAACAAAAAACACCGGCCACAGAGTCGGTGTTTTAAAAGCTAAAAAGAAAATAAGGGACAAGGTTGTACGGGTAGAATAGGGAAAGGAGAGCTGAGACGGGTGGTGGACTGTGCCGAGGCACTGGACCGGTCTTGGCGCGTTCGCACCACCCGCCGCTCAGGCATCTTTCTGTGTTCATGGTTGGATAAGGAGGTTGGCTTGGTGTTCTGGTGCGGGTGCGGTGCGTATTGCTGTGCGAACGGTAAGCCTACCTAGGTGACCGCTGTGGATCACTCCCAAAAACGAGTTCCCATACTGAGTGCGAGCACTCAGCCGCGGGCCGACATCACCAGTGCCGCAGCAGTGATGATGATGCACGCGATGACCATCAGGCGAAGCTTGATGGACTTCCCGGTGCTAGACGGGTCGAAGGAGCTCATAGGGCGGTACCCAATCTGTGCAATGTACGGCCGGCACTCGCGAATGCAAAGTGACGGGTCTTGTCCCAGTTCAACCAAATTTCGGAGGAACTGTAAAAATTATAACAGTTTAGGTCATCTTTACCAAGCATTTTCAAGTAAGGCAAAACTTTCGGACATGAAAACACCCCAGCCAACTAAACTCCTTTCGGAGACTCACGTGAGTGAGTGTTGACTGGGGCGATTCCCGGATTTGCGGCAGCCTGGTGGCTGGCGTGGCCCGGGATGGCCAGTTCGTTGTCCTTTCTGTAGTGTTTCCGTGACCTTAGCGGTCCTTCTTCTTGTTCCTTCCCTTCTTGGGAGCAGCGGATGCGGCCGGAGCGCGCAACTTCGCAAGCGCGAGCAAGCTCCGTGCGTCTTCGGTCCAAGCCTTGTCGGGCGTAGCCGGTGCCTTCAGGTGCTGACGCATCATGGCAAGCAGCCGGTGACGCATGAGACCGTCGGGCATGTGCTCCTCCACGACCGGGTACAGATCAGCGATCTGCTCAGCAACAACGTGCTGTGCAATGAGCTGCGCCCTTTCCGCCAGCTGATCAAGCTGCTCACCATTGGCGATAACAGCCTGGTAACGAGCCTTCTCCGCCTCGTAGAACTCGGCGATATCCCGCTGTAGCGTGGGATCACCTTTCGGCTCGGGCGCAGGCTCGAACTGGTCGGGCGGTTCGGTGACTTCAGACCAGTCGTACACGTCCGCGTTAGACGCGGGCGGTGCGGCGGGTGCTGCAGGGGCAGGGATAGGAGCCGGCGAACACTGGCCAAGCGGCCGGGCCCTTACCAGGACTCCGTTGAAAAATCCCTGCTCCTCGTTGGCCGTTTCCTTGAGCTCCCACAGATGTGGCAGCATCTCGTCGAGCCACGTCGGGTCAACCCGGGCAGCCAAGTCAGCGACCTTGCGGTTGCCCTGCTTGGTACGGCGGACGCCACCAGCCAAGACCAGCGGAACCACGCCATGCGCAGCAGACTGGAACAGCACGGTGTACCGCCCCAGCCGCGAGTCGTATTGCGGGTGCTTCAGCTTGAGGCCAGAGGCGTTTACTCCCAGGTTGTCGAACAGCCCGGCGAGCAGCGCCTTGGTCAAGTTGATCGACCGGAACTTGCGGTGCTGGCACAGATCGGCCATCGCCACCTTGAAACTTCCGCCCAGCTGTCGCACCATATCGGTGGTGAACTGGATTCGACGGTAGTCGATACCGTAGCCGCGGCACCAGTCCCGAAGGTCGGGGCCAGTCAGCAGACGACTCATAGCCATGTAATCGCGCCAGGCGCGAACCACAGCCACAAAGTCGTTCTGCGTGTTGCCGGCCCAGCGGATACGCGCCAGACCTGCCAGCCACTCGGCACGCTTCTCGTGCGGGAAGTGAACTTCGGTGCAGTCGACGTCCCACAGCGCGGGCGGTGTGGACTTGGCGTTCCTGAGCTTTACCTTCTTCGGGGTGATCCAGGACGGCAGTTTGTCGAAATCGACGGTGAGCGTTGCCAGATCCTGCGGCTCTTCTGCGGGGACCCACTGCTTTGCGTAACCGTCCCACTTGAGGCGGGCCATGATCTCGCGAACAGCAGATTCGCTTACAGAGAGGTTGCGGTTGTTCTCGTTGGTGCTGAAGATGTTTCCCTGCTCCAACGCTGCGACTGCAATGATAACCTCGGGCAGAACGCCCAGGTTACGCGCAGCCATCAAGGCCATGCCTCGATCGGGGTCAACCGGCAGGTTCACGATCTCGCGGCCGAGCTCGGTGATAACACCGCGATCGTCCAAAAGACCGAGTCGCTGCAGGCGGGCCACGGCGGCGTCGATGGTTTCGGGCTTCGGCTGGTCAGGAAGCTCAAAGAAGCGCGCGTCCAGACCGCAGTAGGCGATTTGCAGGACGACGGCCGCGATGGGTTCACGGACGATTGCCGGGATCGGGTAGGGCTCCAGATGATCGAACTCGTCCTTGAGCACGATCGGGCGGTAGGCACCGTTCGCAGTACGACCGGCACGTCCCCTTCCTTGATCGGCTTCAGCGCGCGAGACCGAAATCTTCTTGAGGTGGCCCACGCCGTTCTCGTCACAGACACGCCGCTTGATTTGCAGCGAGTCGATCACGACGACGCAGTTCGGGTCGGTAATTGAGGACCGAAGTACCTCCGTACCGAGCACAAACCGCAGGGCACCTTCGGGCACCGGGCTAAAAATGGCCCCGAAGTCTTCCTTGGAGCTCTTGCTGGCAACGGTCAGGATTTCTACATCCATACCAGGGTAGCGATCAGCCTCCTTACGGAGCTTGCTCGCGGCCTCGCGGATGTCGTCCACGCCGGGAAGCAGTACGTCCACAGAGCCCTTGGTGGCAAAGCCGCCAGCTACGCTGATACGACCGCCTGAGCTAGCGAACGCTTGCAGTTCCTCGATCGCAGCAGCGGCAGCGCCGTCACTGTGATGTTCGTGCTTCTGCAGTTCGTAGGGGCGAACCTCCACGGGGAAGCATTTGCCCTCCACCTTGATGACGGGGACTTCGCGAATAACGCGATCGTCGGCGTCCCTCTCGAAGAACCGCTTGAACCTCTCGGTGTCGATGGTTGCCGATGTGACGACCACCTTGGTCTTGGGGCACCGCGGTAGCAGGCTTTTCACCAGACCCAGCAGCAAGTCGATCGGGATCGATCGCTCATGCGCCTCGTCGATGATCAGCACGCCCTCCGGCAGCATCCCGCCTTCGATGATCCAGTTGACCATCGACTGCGTGACCTGCAGGGTAACGCGCGTGTCCGGGCCCATGACGCTTGCTTCGCGAGCCAGCATCCAACCAACCTGGTCGCCCGGGGTGGTGCCCATTTCGGCGGCGATGCGCTCGCCGATAGGCTGAAGCGCGGAACGCCGCGGCAGGGTCATGCAAATGTACTCGTCGAGCAGCTCAGCGATAGCCTGCGGGATGCGGGTGGTCTTTCCAGCACCGGTCTCGGCCTCCACGATAACTACGGGGTTGTCGCGGATAGCCTCGACGATGCGCGGCAGGTGGGCGTCGATGGGAAGAACTTCGGTCCAGGTGAGGGTCTGCATGGGGGACTCCCTAGGGATGTGCGGAACAGAAGTGGAATTGTACAGAAAAAACTAACGAATTAATGTTCTAACTTTCGCCTTTGAAAGCTAGGCGGTTAGCTGTGTAGCCACGTGCTTAGCCTTCAAATTGTGCGGATCACCTCTGTAATCCAGTCTCTTTTAGCAGACATGCCAAACTCAATTATAATACCATATTATGGCTTCAAAGTCAATGCATTGACCCCTGTTACTTGCGGGCGAGGCGAGCTTTTACAGCTGCGTGTGCAGCGGCAATCTCGTCCCAGGGGAATTCGGTAACACGATCGGGGTTGTGATCATCTTGGGGGAGGTGGCGTAATTCGGCTGCCTTGGGGCCATTGCGCAAAATATCTTTTTCGTGGCCCTTTCCCAGCAATAACACAGTGTCACCCCTGTTAGCACGGTCAACAGCGGTGTTGATCGCCTCCGTGCGGTCATGAACCAAAAACAGGTCTTTTTGGCGCGTTTTTCCCGCCGATTCGGCTCCTTTGGCAATGTCATCCAAAATTGCCTCGCCGTCCATATCGCGGTCATCTTCTTCGGTAACAATCACTTCGTCGGCGTATTTTCCGGCCAATTGCCCCTGTACGGCCCGCTTTGCTTCATCACGGCGGCCTGCCGATCCAAACATCACAATCAACTTGCCCTTTACCACTGGGCGCAAATCTTTAAAAATCTTCTCGAAACTGTCGGGAGTGTGCGCGTAGTCCACAATCACGCTAAAGTCCTGACCCTCGTCAATGCGAGTCATCCGGCCTTCCACTCCTGGTAGTGCAGCAATTCCCTGCTCGATTTGCTGCGACGTTAGTCCAACGGCGCGACCTACAGCCACCGCAGCCAAGGAGTTATAGACATTAAAACTGCCGGGTAAATGGCATTTAATGTGGTAGGTCTGGCCATCGGCATTCGTTTCATATGAAACGCCCGTAGGAGCCAATTTTACGTTTGTAGCGCGCAGATCACCACTGTTAATGCCATATCGAACAACATTTTTAACCGCCGAGGCAAAGTTGTCGGCATGTGGGTCATCGCCGTTAATTACGCCCAAGCGCAGACCTTTGTGGTTCTTGTTGGTCAGCACAAACATGCTGCGCTTGGCATTCAGGTAGCGCTCAAATGTTTTGTGATAGTCCAGATGTTCGTGCGTCAGGTTTGTCAGCACCGAAATCGAGTACGGCACTCCCCACACACGATGTTGCGCCAGCGCATGGCTGGTCGTTTCCAGCACGACCCATTCGGCACCTTGTTTTTTGAACTGTTTGATGCGTTTGAGCAAGGTTTTAACATCGGTGGTTGTCATGTGCTCCATTTGCGGCTTAATGTCATCACCAACACCGTAGGCCACGGTGGTCATCAGTGCCACCTTATAGCCGGCCTCGTGTAACATACGATGAATAATAAAGCTGGTGCTGGTTTTGCCGTTGGTGCCGGTTACACCAATCACCTTCAGACCTCTGGACGGAAATCCGTTAATAGCATTAAAAATCACCGCCTCAAGTAAATGGCCGGCGGGTGCAATTGCATCAAAAAGTTTGTGAGGGATGAGTTTCTTAAGAAGGGTACGCATATGTTAGTAGTATACGTACCCTTGGGGATTTGCGCCAGTTGCGCCAGATTAAACGCGTGTGCCGTCGGCGCGATAGACCTGTTGCGCACCACCAGAAAGTAGCTTAACTGCATCACCAGTTACGGCAACACGCCAGTCACGGGCACGCTCTTCGGCATACATCGTACCGCGGAAGTTGATAGAGGCATCAAAGTTCATGGTGCTCAAATTGTCTTTACTGCCATGCTCCAGGTATTTTGCACGAGCTTGCAATGCACCGCGCGTTTGGAGCATCGTCTGCAGACTGGCCTGAGCGGAAGGCGTCATAGCAGCAGGGTCAATAGCTTCAAGCGTAGCAATTTGCTCCTCTACACGCTGCTGGAGCAAACATGTGGTGTCGTATGCGCGTTTAAGCACACTATGATTGGCCGGGTGCATGCCAACCTGGAAATTAGCTTCTTGGTACGCGTCAGAAAGCGCAGGAATATCACGGTGATCGATGCGGCTCTTGTCCAGGCCAGTGGCGCGGGCAACACCTGTCGAGAATAGCGTAACATGACCCATTACACCAGCAGTTGTGGCCAAAGGAGCAGCCTCTTCGTAAGTTAAGGTAACCGGTTCGGGTTCAACCCACTCGGTGCCGTCTAGCTTGATTCGGTCACGGAAATCTGGAACACCCTTTGCGTCAAGCACCACGTGACACATGCTGTAATCTGGATAGATCACCGTGGTACTGCTGTTGGGGCCAGTTGTTAAATACAAGCCTTTACCCTGGTCACCAGCAACAAATACCGGGCGACGTCCCTGGAAATCAGGTTTGCCCAAGGGGTTCTGGGCTGCGGCTCGCTGTTGGCGAATGTTTTGCCAGCGCTGCCAGCTCGAAATGTGAGCCCGCTGAACTTCGGCAAATTTGGCGTTCATTTCACGGTAATGCGAGTGCGCGGTAGACATACCGTTTGCACGCATCTGTGCCAACTGTTTTTGAAGCTCTTCCGCCGCGCGGCTGGTGAATACAATGTCGCGCCACACTGGTTGCTCAGCCTTAGCGCGTTCGGTGGCACCAGGGCCAGCTTCCAGAAAAGCGCGGAAGGTCGTGCCCTCGTTCAGTTCGCGAACCGCCTCATTGATGTTGCGGCCCTGGCGAGTTTCAAAGTCTTGCAAAAAGTCCGCCACTCTCTGGCCGCCATCTTCATAATCCAGATTCAACTCGCTCAACAGGTCGTTATAGTTGTCGCTCATCTGTACCGATTCTTGATAGCGCTTCCTCATGCCCTGGTATGCAGCTCCAGAGTCACGAGCGTTAACGCGAGCCATGGCAGGCACAAGATCTGCGTCGTTAACAGTAGGGTCATTGGCGTGGCGACGAACAGTCGTGTCGTGCGCCACCAATTTGTCTGAAGCCTGATCCCATGTAGATTTTTTGCCTGACGAGGCATCGTGATATGCGGCAGCGTTGTTTTCTAGAGCGCGGCCTTGCATTATGAAGAAGTCCGATTGTTCGGGGTGATCCTCAAGAAGCGTATTAGCTCGAACTATAAGGTCTTTTTTGCGCTGATTCCAGGCTTGCATCTGCTTGCCGCTGGCGCCACCGTGCTCGCGAAGGTAGTTGGCCTCAATGAGATCTTCGTCATCGCCCTTACCCATGCCCACCAAGGCATCGCGAATCTTCTTGTAGTTGGGGTCTTTCTTGTCTACCGTATCAACGTCGCTTGGCTTAGACTCGGCCAAACCGGCCAGGGCATGTAGTAAACCGCGGGTTTCGTCCAAACGCTCACGTTTGCCCCTGGGTGGAACTTCAGTGGATGCTTGGGTAGTTTCGGTAAAAGCAGGTTGGTCAAAAAGTTTGGAAAGCTTTTCTTTGTTGCGCTCGTCTTCAGGGGTGGGAGCTGGGGTAACAGCCAGGTTGTAAAGCTCGGCCTCCCATGCAGCAAAATCGTCCGGACTACCCATCATGCGACCTTCAACTACGGCGCGATCCGCGTCCAACAAATCTTCGTGGTTCATAACCCGCATGTGTGGGTCATCGATAGGTGCTGGAGGAAGGTTGCCTGCTGCTGGATTCATGGGGTGTGATCTCGTGATTAGGTTGTTTTTATGTTTCGTTTTTCTATACCCAAAGTAACACAAGCAGTGTGTTTTGTCAATCATTAGCACATTGTTTTGACGTTTTGCCAATATGAGCCGTTTATAGTTTTCGTGGCTTCGTGGTAATCTATATTCATGAAAGTTTTGGGCATCGAGTCAAGTTGCGACGAAACCGCAGCAGCAGTTGTTGAAGATGGAAAGCGCTTGCTGAGCAACGTGGTGGCGACCAGCATGGATTTGCACGCACAGTACGGAGGCGTGGTACCCGAAATCGCTGCGCGCAGCCATATTGAATCTATTATTCCGGTCATTAAACAAGCCTTGGCCGACGCGCACTGTACATGGGACGACATTGATGCCATTGCCGTTACCTATGGCGCGGGCCTAGGCGGCAGCTTGTTGATCGGCGTATTAGCCGCACGCACGCTAGCCATCAGATACAAAAAACCGCTCTACGCTATTAATCACGTCGAGGGCCACGTATACGCCAACTTCTTGACCCAGACTTCCCTGCCCGACTACGTGCTGCCCGCCAAAGCGCCGATGTTCCCTTGTCTGGCGCTTATTGTCAGCGGCGGTCATAGTCAATTGGTGCTATTTCGGGATCACTTTGACTATACCTTACTGGGCCAAACGCAAGACGATGCCATTGGCGAAGCATTCGACAAAGTAGCCAAAATCCTTGGCCTTCCCTACCCTGGCGGCCCCAGTGTTGGCAAAAAAGCCACCGAAGGCGACGCGCATGCCTTCCAGCTGCCTAAAGCTCGCTTGCAGGGTAAATACGATTTTAGCTTTTCCGGCCTCAAAACAGCCGTTCTGCGCTTGGCACAAGAACAAGTGGGCAAAGACTACTCCCTGCCCTCTATGGAGCTTCCTGGGCTATTAAATGACGCTCAGAAAGCAGATATTGCGGCCAGCTTCCAACGGGTGGCGGTAGAAACCGTGGTAGATAAAGCCATGCAAGCTTTTGAAGAGTTCCAGCCTGCCAGCGTGATTATTGCCGGCGGTGTGGCCGCTAGCCCAGAACTGCGACGCCAACTCGCCGAGCGCTTGCCTATCGGTATTGAATATACCGATCGAAAACTGTGCACCGACAACGGCGCCATGATCGCCACCCTCGGTTGCTACCATGCTATGCTGGGTCGCCCCGCTGTTGACCCCTACGCACTCGATATCGCCCCTAACCTCTCGATGTAGCACCGCTGAGCGCACGATCGCCAATGCGCATGCTCACCGTGGTCCAAAAACGAACGCGCTGGCCCCAACTTTTGTGAATTTCTGGTTGGCTTTTGAGCGTACCCAAGTATTGCAACATCTGTGATTCATCATCTTCGCTAGATGCTGAGACTTTGATCCAACGAGGCTTTAGGCTGCCTGCATCGTTCATCTTTACATGCACGTCACGAAGCGCCGCCGACACAAGCCCCGGTTCTAGAAGTTCTATCGGTGCAGCTTCAGCTGTCCTCTGACGAACATGGCGCTCCGCAAAGCGCTCGTCAAACTGGGCACGAATCATCTTGCCCAAGTACCCTGCTCCGCGAGGCACGCGAATGTCAGCGCACCGTACGGGGTCAGTGGCGTACAGATGAATTTGGCGAGGATTTTCGCTGTCCACCAGGCTTGCCGAAGCTGCATAAGGTGTATTCCCGCCGTAAAAACCAGCGCCTGCAGCGCATTTACGCCAACCCTTGGCATGACGCTCTTCGGCTGACTCCAGTTGCATGTCCCCTGGCCCGTTTTCGGTTGCGTGAAAAATCACTAGCCGACGCTCGCCCACCCCTGCAGGCAAATACAAATAGTTGTCGGTTTCTTCCAAGTTAAATGCCTGATCGCAAAAACCATCCGCCAGAGCTACCTGGCCTAGCAATTGGCGAATCGCTTCTTGCTGTAAAAATGCTTCTCTGCTTGCTTCCACTGATTTTCTTTCTTATCGTGATTATTATAACAGATGTAGAGTAGTCTTTCACATGAAACCACCTTGGCCGATCTTCACGTGAAATTGCAGTACTAGTACAGTCCGGCTAGCTGTGCGCCCAACAGATACGGGCAGGGCAGTCGCAACAGTGGTAAATCCACCATAAAGGTGTTATGCTGTAGGTAACTGTCTAGCATGACCAAAAGAGGAATTATGAAACTGCCAAAAGCTTACGATCCACATCAATACGAATCCGATATTTACGCCCTCTGGGAAAAGGCGCAGGCCTTCACGCCCAAAGGTGAGAGTAAGGGGTTTAGTATTGTGGTGCCACCGCCAAACGCCAACGGCAACCTGCACTTGGGCCACGCACTAACGTTCGCCATCGAAGATATTGCGGTTCGGTACCATCGTTTAAAGGGTGAGCGCGCGCTACTGCTTCCAGGTGCTGACCACGCTGGTTTTGAAACGCAAGTTGTATATGAGCGTGAGCTCGCCAAGCAAGGCAAAAGCCGCTTTGACTTCACCCGAGAGGAGCTTTATAGCCAGATTTATGACTTTGTGAATCAAAACCGTTCCAACTACGAAAATCAGTATCGTCAGCTGGGCGCGGGCGTCGACTGGAATCGCTTGGTATTCACGCTCGACAAAAAAATTGTTACACGCGCTTATGCGACCTTCAAAAAAATGTGGGACGAAGGACTGGTCTACAGAGGTGAGCGCTTGGTTAACTACTGCACATTTCATGGCACCGCCTTTGCCGATATTGAGGTGGAGCACAAAGAAGAGAAGAGTCATTTGTGGTACATCACCTATCCGTTATCGGATGGCAGCGGTCATTTAACGGTTGCTACCACTCGCCCGGAAACGCTATTTGGCGACACCGCTGTCGCGGTTCATCCCAGCGACAAACGCCACGCTCAATACATCGGTAAAACAGTGAAATTGCCGCTCACGAACCGCGAAATTCCGGTTATTGGCGACAAATTTGTTGACATTGAATTTGGCACTGGCGCCGTTAAAATCACACCGGCGCACGATCCGAACGACTACGAGGCAGGGAAGCGCCATGACCTACCAATGATTTCGGTTATTAGTAACGAGGGCGAAATGAATGCCGAAGTCCCCGAAGAGTTCCGCGGATTGCCGGTGCTAGAAGCGCGCAAGCTGGTGGCAAAGGTGCTCGAGGAGCAGGGAAGCCTACAAAAAACTGAAGAGCACATGCACAACGTGGGTCACTGCTACAAGTGTGGCACGGTGATTCAACCTCTGTTACGCGACCAGTGGTTCGTAGACATGCAGCCGTTGGCACAACCGGCAATCAAGGCGCTGCAAAAGAACGAAATTATCTTTTATCCAACCAGCAAAAAAGATCAGCTGGTGACCTACTTACAAAACCTGCGCGACTGGAACCTAAGCCGTCAGATTGCTTGGGGCATTCCGATCCCGGCGTTCCAAAATGTTGACGACAAAGATGATTGGATCTATGACGAGCGCGTTGACCAGGAAATTATAGAAGTTGATGGCAAAACATATCGCCGCGACCCAGACGTGTTCGACACGTGGTTCAGTAGTAGCTCGTGGCCGTATGCCACGCTGAACTATGGCGACCCAGACAGCACCGACTTTGACGACTTCTATCCGTTAAGCTTGATGGACACCGGCGCCGACATCCTGTATCCGTGGGTGAGTCGCATGATCATGTTGGGCCTGTACATCACTGGCAAAAGCCCGTTCAAAGCTGTATACCTGCACGGTTTGGTACTGGACGAGCACGGCCAAAAAATGAGCAAGAGCAAGGGTAATGTGATCAATCCGATCGACATCTTGAACGAATATGGCTCGGATGCGCTGCGCATGGGCATTATCACTGGCACCTCGGCCGGTGGCAACCAGCCATTTGGCCAACCCAAGGTGGTAGGTGCGCGAAACTTTTGCAATAAGCTGTGGAATATTGCTCGGTACATCGAAGATAAAACTGACGGGCACCACACCAGCGCCATTACACCAGAGTCCGATGCCGACCACTGGATTTTGCAGCGCCTGCAGCAAGCGGTAAGCACCATGAGCACCGCCTTAGACGACTATCGCTTTGCCGAGGCGTACGACGCGCTGTACCACTTTGTATGGGATGATTTTGCCGACTGGTACCTGGAAGCGTCCAAGGCCGAGTCTAATCTGAATTTGCTGGCGTACACGCTCGAGAACATTCTGACGCTGGCTCATCCATTTGCGCCATTTGTAACTGAGACTATCTGGCAAACGCTGTCGTGGAAACCCGACACTTTGTTGGCCACCAGCAGCTGGCCCGGTCAGCAAACGTTTGACATCCAAAAAGCGGCTGCTTTTGACGGTATTGCGGACTTAATTACCGAAATCCGCCGCGTCTTTAAGGCGGTTGGCGTGCCGTCGGCTCCGCTGGATTACGTGCAGGCTCAGGCTATCACCAATAACGCTGCGCTGCTAAAACGTATGGCGCGCGTAACCGAATTACATCAGGTAACAGACAAGGGGCAGGGGCTAAGGCTGACTCAAACCGACTTTACGGCGTGGGTAAACTTAGAACCTTCGGTTATTGCCGCCTACGTCTCTAAGCTGAACGAGCAAACTGCGGAGCTGGCTCAAAATATTGCGCGCTTGAAAGAACGTTTAGCGAACAAAAGCTATGCGCAACATGCACCGGAGCACCTCGTGCAGCAAACGCGTGATCAGTTGCGCGATGCGGAACGTAAGCTAGAAGAAGCAACGACTGAAATTGCTCGTATCGAGAACGGCATCTAGGTAGTTGGTCCTTAAAAGGGAAGAGCCGCAGAGTTGTCCGCGGCTCTTTTTATACTGGCTTGAGCGCACTACGCACTTTGTCGGCCGACTCGTCTGGTCTATAATCGTCGAACCATAGCACATGCCACCCCTGTTTTTCAGCGGCCATAAGGTTGGCACGAGCATCGTCCACCAGCAAAATTTCCGACGGCGATACGCCTGCTTTTTGCGTAGCAACCTCAAAAATCTTGGATTCTGGCTTGATGGCGCCCACCTCTGACGAGTCAATGATGACGTCGTAATGTAGATCAGGGATCAAACCTTTTTTGCGCATCACCTCAATGAATCCGGGCATGATGTTAGTCAGCAATCCGATGTGGTAGTGATCGGCGGCCCACGCAGCGATTTCGTGCATCACGGGGATCGGCTCAATCGCCTCCATGTAGTAATCGGTCCAATTCACGGTGTCCACACCCAATTCTTTGGCCAAGGCGACGTTGAATTGGTCCATGGTCATGTCGCCGCGGCACACGCGGTCATTGTAGTGCCAGAATGCGGTTTCGACCACGTCGGCTGGTGCGCCAGTGAGTGCAGCCAGTTCGGTAAAAGCACGATGAAAAAATCGCACCAAGCAGCCGTTAATGTCAAAATACACAAACGACACACCACTCGCTGACTGGCGTTTGGTGTGCGCTGGCGACTTGCTGCCCAATAGCTCATCCAGCGAGACACCCAGCGCAGTCGCAATGTTTTGAATCGTGAAAATAGAAGGGGATTTAATAGCTCCGCGCTCAATTTTGGTAAGCGTAGAGTAGCTTAAATCTGCTTTTTGGCACAGCATTTGCTGCGTCATTCCCGCGCGCAAACGAGCAGCTTGCAGGCGACTTCCCAACCCTTTTTCATCCATAGCCATATAATACCAGTCCGCAGATTTTTTACCAAATAAACTGGCCGCAAATGGTTAGTTTTGCCTGTGGATATACGTTGTTTTCCTGAATTTTGGCTTGAAGAGCGAACAAAAGCGCCTATAATAAAAGCAATATTATCGTTTGGAAAGGATCCTGCAATGGCCCGTACAACAACTACTAAAAAAGCACGATCTACCTCTGGTAAGTCGCGCAAAAATACCAAAAAGGAGTCAGCGTTCAAGCGGTTTACCCGTGATCATGGCATGGCAATTATCTTTATTGTTGCCTTTGCAGTAATTGGTACGATTGCCACGTTCTGGACGCGCGCCGCAACCAGCAGTGCAACGGGCACCATCACGGGCTTGGCTGGCAAATGTTTAGACAACCTGGACGGCAAGGCCGTAAATGGCAACAAAATTTCGCTGTGGACGTGCGACGGCACCAATTCGCAACAGTGGACACTTCCTGGCGACGGCACAGTCCGCAATGCTGGCTACTGCCTGGACGTCAAAGGCGCCAGCAAGACCAAGAGTACGGTAGTACAGCTGTACAAATGTAACGGTACGGTTGCACAGCAGTGGAAAGTGAACGCCAGTGCCAAAACAGTGGTCAACCCCAACTCGAACATGTGTTTGGATGTGCGAAGTTCACACAGCGCCGACGGCACGCAAATTCAGATTTACACTTGTAACGGTACCAATGCACAGAAGTGGACAGTACCAACTGCCTCAACTGGTGGCGGCACAGGCGGCGGTTCTGGTGGTGGTAGCACCGGCGGAGCATCGGGCGAGGCAATGCCTGGCGCCGTTGCCGGCTGGAAACAGGTATTTGCCGATGATTTCACTACTAACGTACCATTGGGAGCATTCAGCGACTGTAATCACAACGTAGACACTCCTCAGGCTTACTGTGGCGGCCTCAAAAACTACGGCAGCTACTACACTAACTGGTGGGCATACCCTAACAACTGGGACGACACGGCAGCAACAGGTGCCGACGGTAACGGCGGTGCACCATTTGGTGGCACGTACCACCCAGAAGACGTCGTGTCGGTAAGTGGCGGCCAAATGCACATCAACATGTTCCGTCCAACCAGCGGCGGTAACAACCACGTAGCCACAGTTGTGCCTCGCAAGTGTATGCAACAGTTGTACGGTCGCTACATTGAGCGATTTAAGGTGGCCAAAGCCGTAACCGGCTTCAAGAGTGCTCACTTGTTCTACGACAACGGTCACGAAATGGATTACCCAGAAAGCGACGACTACACGCAAACCATTAACGCCTTCACCCACCCAAGCGAGGAAAACTTTAACACCAGTGCCAAGTGGACCGACTGGCACACCACCACTATTGAGTGGACCCCTGGCAGCGTGAAGTACTACATGGATGGCAAGCTCATTGGCACCGCCAAAAAGAACATTCCTAACTTCAAGATGACTTGGGCTTTGCAAAACGAGTCCTCTATCGCTGGCCCATATGCCAAAGCTGGCGCATCAGCCCAGCTCGACCTTGACTGGGTCACCTGCTACTCGCAATCATAAAGAGTAGCAGCAGATGCGAACAAACGCCCTGGGCTTCCCGGGGTGTTTGTTTTTGCACTGTGGCGTAGCAGCCGCAACTGGCATACAATACAGCTATGAAATCTTTGTTTTTGCGTCTTTCAAGTTTTTTGCTTCCGGGCACGTTATTCATTTTTGGCTTGAGCCTGAGCTTATTACTAGTATTCGGGCAGCCCCAGCCCATTAAGTCTGCGGTGAGCGGCAGCGGTCTGTATAACGTGCTGCTGCACGATGTGCTGACCGGGCAGGGAGCGACCACTGTGGGCTCGGTACAGATTCCGCTGAGCGATCCCAAAGTTGAGCAAGCAATTAGTTCAGCGTTTACGCCGCAAGTTTTGCAAGGCGTGGGTGACAATTTGATTGACGGTTTTTATGGCTGGATTCAAGGCAAAACAGACAAACCCACGTTTAATGTCAATCTGTTAGGAGCTCGTGCGCAAGCCGCCGAAAACGTTGCAACCTATGTGGCTGGACGCGTTGCAAGCTTGCCGATTTGTACCACCGCAGGCTTGTACGAGCAGTATGCCAACGGCACGCTTGCCACTGGCGATTACTACAAACTGAGCTGTCGACCAGCCTCATTATCTACACAAACGGTGCACGACACAGTGCAACGGTCCATCTTGGGCAGCAGCGATTTTGCCAACGAACTGACTTTTGACGCCAGCACCATTACCGATGATAGCGGCCAGCCTCTGTACAAAAAATTGAGCTTTGTTCCGACTGCCTACAAAGTCACGGTTTGGACCACCTATGCTACCGGCGTATTGGCCGTGTTAGCGCTAGTCGGCGTGATTTTCTTGCGCCCCAACCGTCGCCAAGGAGCAAAACGAGGAGCGATTATAGTGCTGGTGTGCGGCATTTTGAGCACACTTTTGGCACTCGTAACAGTGTATGGCATGTCATATTTGGAAAATCTGATCATCAGCGCAGCAGGCACAGACACCGGTTTGCAGGTAAAAATTGCTGACATCGCCCGAGCGCTGCTCACCGATGTGCGCAACTGGTGGCTATGGATTTCTGGCATCGAAATTGCCCTGGGCATTGGCATTTTGCTAGGTCTGCGATTGAGCCGCAAACCTACCGTATCCGCCCCCACGCCTAAAATAGACGATGTTACTCCTATAAAAGAAGTCGAAAAACACCCCGCGCCACAGGATAAGATTGAGCTATAAAACCAAAGAAAAAGCCCATCTATCGATGGACTCTTTCTTTGGTACACCCGGCAGGATTCGAACCTACGACCTTTGGCTCCGCAAGCCAACGCTCTATCCAGCTGAGCTACGGGTGCGCAATTACGCAACAGAGGTAATTTTAGCACAATATCTAGTGTTTGCCTAGGCCTAAAATGTGGGTGGCGTATCTGTACCGCGCCGTCGGCTTGTGGTACACTGTATCTGTTCTGGAGAGGTGCAGGAGTGGTTGAACTGGACTGTCTCGAAAACAGTTGTGCCGGCAACGGTACCGCGGGTTCGAATCCCGCCCTCTCCGCCATATAAAAAGGATCAGCGTTTGCTGGTCTTTTTTACTTATCTGAAAACTACGCTATACTACTGTCATGGATAATGAAATTTTAGATGTAGTAGACGGCCATGACCGGATCACTGGCACTGTAAATCGCAAAGACTATAAGCAATTTTTGCAAGAGGCTCGTGGATTTATCCGCGCTTCAGAACTCTTTATTATGAACGATGCCGGAAAGTTGTGGGTCCCCGTTCGGGCAAGTAATAAAACCATCGCGCCCAACGGCTACGACTACAGCGCTGCGGGCCATGTTGAGTCGGGCGGCAACTACCTGGGAGCGATGATTCGTGAGGCGCAAGAAGAAATCGGCTTGCAGCTGCGCGAAGATCAGCTTGAGTTTTTTGCCAAACTGAAGACACGCTCTATCAGATACATTTGTTGTGTTTATCTGTTACGGAGCAACCAGGCGCCTGTGTTAAACCCCCACGATTTTCAGAGTGCCGAATGGCTCACGCCCGCCGAATTACTGGAGCGCATCGATGGCGGCCATCCCGCTAAAAGCAACTTGCGCGAAGCCGTGCTGGCGCTGCAAGCCTATCTTGCAGACTAGCGCATGAATGTTAGAGCAGCCTGCATAGCCAACCCTTGATTATATGCCGTAACCTCTGGTATTTCTGATTCTTCAAGCCATGTAAATGCTGCCGCTTCCGCTGCCGGAGTAGGGGTCTCGCTAATCTGAATAATGTACGTGAGTCCTATTGATTGTTTTGACGGGTCATAAGCTTTGAACTCACCGGTTGGCTGGGGGCTATGGGCATACTGCATTACGTAGAATGGCCGTTGCTCGGCATTACTGGGGTGAAATTCGAAAGTAGCCAGACCTAAATCGGTCAATAGATGTCTCCCTATCGCCTGACTAATGGTTTCACCCTTGCCAACTCGACCGCCAATCAGGGCGAATTTACCACTCTCTTTACCAGTGGCGCGCGTAATTACGCCTATGCGATTTGTTTGAGCGTCGTAGGGAATAACATCGACGCAGACAAGCGGAAAAGCATCGGTTACCTGCTCGTATAATTCATTGCTGACAAAGGGAACTACTCGTTCAACCATACATAACCTCAACTTATGTGATACTTTATTATATCGTATTACCTCTTGCGGAAGAGTTTATTGTGATTAAAACGCTTATATTATATAATACTGCTCATGTTCAGCGCGCAGCGCTTGGGCATCTCTCTGCACGTCGCTCTAGGGAGTTGATAGCGATTTATACCGCGCCCCCAGCGAGCTTCATAGGCTATCTGGACTACAAACGGTACGTGATCCTCGATGAGGAAAACGACCTGCTGTGGATCGGTGGCCCGGGCGAAGCACTAAACGCCATACCGATCCAGCAAATGCCTGGACAACCCAGCACTCGGCGCTCAGTCTTGCTGGCACGCCGTCGACGGTTTCGTACCCTTCAGGGAGATCTCACCCATGTGAGCTCTCCGGATGACGGGGACGCCTACTACTGGCGCAAAGCCGGCGCGCGCCACCAACACCAGCTGGCAGTCTGCCGGCCGCAAGACTTCATGCTTGATCGAAAGGAAGGGGACCAGCTTACCGTTACGCCCAAAAATCGAGTGCTGTACTGCATGGGGCGTGCTCGAACTGGGCGAATTGTGGTGGTTACCACTGTGGATGACCACGATCTTGCATCGGCCGAAGTGTTCACCGGTCGTAGCATCAGCCACCTTCGACGCAAGATGGCCTACCAGATATCTGCCGTGGGCAGTCGAGTTGAGGCGCACATCGGTTCGGACACACTGCAGTGCAGCAAGGAAGGCATGCTCCTGGGCGGTAAGGCACTTCGCATGCAGAACTCGGCATCGTATGATCTGGAGATCAATCACCAGACAGGAACAGCCCGGCTCATTAAGCCGTAGCGCAACCCTCATGCAGAGAGCCCGGGAGGGACCTATGTGCATCACGCACACAGACCTCCCGGCAGCTCCTTTAGGACAGAAATGGTTCTGTGTTGAAGCAGCTGCGTTAGAAGTGAATCGTGCGCAAAAAACGATCAATAGCGTCGTTAGGAACGTCGGCCATCGGCAAATAATCGGCCATAGCATTCACAATCGCTTCCTCGTCCTCGGGCGGATAGTACACCGTTAACGATGGTGAGAATCGTCTCAGCGGCATAAGCGTCACGTTAGAAAACGCGCCTTCGCGAACGACGCCAAACGACTTAAACTGGTCATACTGGTACACCTTTGGACCAATGTGCACGCCGCTGGGGTCAATTCGATACTCCAAAACTCGTGGCTTATGTGAAGCAAGCGCGCCAAAAATAACGCCCAAAAAGACGATAGAAATAGTTGCAATAACATCGTGGAACAAGAAGTAGGAAAGGGCCATCAACACCACAATCACGGCAGCAAGAACCATATACCACGTAGAGCTTTTGTCATGAGCAATAAACTCCGAGGCAGTCCAATTTACCTCTGCTTGCGCTGAGCGAGTTGGCTGCGGCACCGTTGCTTCAGGCGTTGGCTGAAATTGCTGCGGCGCATCAGTTTCTGGGCCTTCGTCTTCGGGCTTATACTGCCAATTGCCCCCATCCGGCGCCTGCGGTGTGTCCCCATTCATAATAGGTATTGTACATGGGTTAAACCATAAGCGCCAGAGGGAATTGCTCTCCTATGCATTCATGCAGTTTTAGTATATAATTATCAAAATAGTATGTCTGTTGTAGCTGCCGAAAACTTGAACTTCGTGATGTCCGGAACGGCATTACTGCAAGAGCCCGTAACACAGGAAGCTCTGGAACTGACTGGCGCCGAAAATCCGCGCGTGTTGCTAGTGGGCACAGCCAAGCCAACACAAGAAAAGTTTGATGATTTTCTGGTGAAAGCCATTACACATTTCGGCTCTTTGGGCATTACACCGGTAAATCTGCACGACTTTAGCCAAGCACCGTCCAAAGAAGAGGCTACCCACAAAATTCAAAGTGCCGACATGCTTTGGGTCACCGGTGGCGACACGCTACAGCTCATTGATTTTTGGGAACAACACGGCATTGCATCAGAAATCGGCAAAGCCGCAGCCAACGGAACTGTGCTGAGCGGCGGCAGCGCCGGCATGCTTGCCTGGTTCGAACAGGGGCATAGTGACTCGTTTTCATATCGAGTAGCCGAGGGCGAACCCTGGGATTATATGTTTGTGCGCGGCCTGGGTTATATTGCCGCTACCGGCTGCCCACATTACGACAGCAGAACTAAAGGTGGCGCACCGCGAAAAGACGATTTTTACGAGAGGTTTAGGGCTGACGCATCTGTCCCTTCGGTGGGAATCGGCATTACAAACCGCGCCGCGCTGGCTATTCACGACAACACGTACCGAGTAGTTGCTGTTCCTGACGCCAGTAAACCAGCCGAGGTTCATATCTTTCGTCGTACCGATAGCGAGATCGCCGATGAACTGCTGCCAATATCTGGCGACTATCAGACGCTACCGTTCTAGCCTTTAACTACCGGCGGGATTCGATAGTATTTGGCTTGGCTGGGTCAAATACTGGGAGGGATTCGATTCTGTTCGATTTCTCGGACCAACACTGTTGTCCTTTATAAAATATTCTCATCCCTTCGATCGCAGCCAAAGAAAAAGCCCGGGCATAGCCGGGCTTTTTCTTTGGCGGAGAGAGAGGGATTCGAACCCTCGCGGGAGATTGCTCCCCCCTAACGATTTAGCAAACCGTCCCCTTCAACCACTTGGGTACCTCTCCGTACGGACACGCTGGTAGTGTACCAGATCTGCACTCTTGGCGGAAGGGGTGGGATTCGAACCCACGGTACCGTTGCCGGCACGACGGTTTTCAAGACCGTTTCCTTAAACCGCTCGGACACCCTTCCTTAATCAAGGTAACAGGGGTAATTATAGCAGTTTTTCCA
Source organism: Saccharimonadales bacterium (SeqCode) (assembly GCA_035247965.1). GTDB lineage: Bacteria > Patescibacteriota > Saccharimonadia > Saccharimonadales > UBA4665 > CAMLQK01. Next base: position 98,588 of record DATFHW010000033.1, read on the forward strand.
ACATTAGCCAAGCTTTTATTCGGCGCGAGCAAAGGCCGCCGGATACACCGCCTGCGCGCCAGCCTCCATAAGCACCTGCGAGGCCGCATGCATGCTCGCTCCTGTTGTAATAACATCATCAACTAATAGAATGCGGGCTTGGCTAATCAATGACAGGTGCGTTGCCCTAAAAAGCGTACTTGCTTGCATAAAGCGATCGGCGCGATTAGCACCAACTTGTCGAGCGCTACCGGTTCGAACCAACAGGGAAGCGTGCGGTACACCTTTATAATGCGCAAAGTGCCGGGCAATCAACCGTGCCTGATCATAGCCACGCAAGCGGACTCGACTATTGGCCGTTGGGATGTGCGTCACAAGCCAAGGCCCGCCGGGCAGAGCAATGCGATCGGCCATCACCCGTGCGATGCAACCAGCCGCAGCTTGAGCACGGCCAAATTTTAGCGCGTGCACTACATCTTTTGCGACATCCCCATATGCCGTGGCGGCTAGGTAATCAGGCATGGCCCGGCCAGTACCAACGAATGTGTTCGGTGGCAGAGCGGCTTGGCAGCCTGCACACAAAATAGATCCTTCACGTTTGCACCCCAGGCAGGCAAAGGGAGCTACTGCACTAATAATATGTTCAAAAATCATGGTTGTTGTGTTTAATGTGTTGTAAATCTTATGCTTTGCTGTTGAAAGGGGTTAGGCACCTAAGCTATACTGCTAATAACACAAAAACGCAAGACTATCGTATAAATAACTATTTTGGAGGGTAACAACTATGGCGCGACGCAACCGCGACGATGACCTATTGATGGAAGAGGATGAGCTTGCCGCCGCATTTTTGGGTGATGATGATACTGCTGCAGTAGCAGTTGACCACCAATCTGCCGCAGCACAGCCTGCAGCCGCTCAAGACGAATGGGACGAGAGCGAAGATCTTCCTGGCCAGCTAGCCGTTGACGTGTACGAAACACGTGAGCGTTTGGTTGTAAAGGCACGCACTGCCGGCGTAAACAAGAATGACCTGGACGTCAGCATTGCTGACAACACACTCAGCATTCGTGGCACGCTTTCAGCAGGCAACGAAGACGACGTAGAGAACTACTTCGTACAAGAGTGTTACTGGGGCGAGTTCTCGCGCAGCATTGCTTTGCCGGTAGCCGTTAAAGAAGAAGAGATTGAAGCAGTTCTGAAAGACGGCGTTTTGACCATTAGCTTTGCTAAGGTTAAACAAGACACCGTTAAAAAGATTCAGGTACTTTAGTAGTCTTGCAACTTCTTTCCAAACCACCGCTCATAACCATGGGCGGTGGTTTTTTAGTATCTATAAATATTTTGCGCTGATGTATCAAAGAGCGGGGATGTGGTTCAGCCCGGCGCTCCAGGCTGAACCACGGTGGGTTTTATGCATCTAGCAAAACCTTAGCGCAGGTTGCCTCGGATTACAACCATTAAAAAACCGCCCCAGACGGGGCGGTTTAGTACGCATAAAGCGAAGTATTACTGCGTAACTTTGTTCAGTACGAACTGGACGATGAACTGAGCCATTGCCACAACTACCAAACCGATAACTGCGTACACAATGGTGTTCTTGGCTTCAGTAACCTTGCTGGAGTCACCACCAGATGAGATGTACTTGAAACCGCCGTAGATGATCATGATAACAGACACGATACCAACGATTGCTGAGAAAATGTTCACAACAGTGGTAATGATGGTGTTAACCTTGTCGGTACCAGCGTTGTTGTTGCCAGTAGGACAAGTATTGCCGTTACCAACGCTCAACGTAGCACCACCAGACAAACAACCTTGAATGTCAGAGTCTGCAGCGTGAACCACGGCAGGTACTGCCATTGGAGTCGCAAGCATAACAAAGGCAAGCGCAGTTGCTATTCTTTGGCGAAGAGTTTTTAACATTTTAGTTATTCCTTTCTTAGAACTTACGTTCATTTATAGCACAAAAAGCGTAGCTTTTTCAACAGCTACGGCAGTTTTTAAGACGTCTTTTTCAAGACAAACTGAACGATAGCTTGAGAAAGAGCAGCCACAATCAGTCCAACAATAGCGTAGGTCAGCGTGGATTTGGCTGTGGAAACCTTGCTGGAGTCACCGGCGGCCGTTACATACTGAAAGCCCGCAATCAGCACCACAATCACCGCAATCACACCAACAATGGCACTAAAGACGTTCACAACATTGCGAAGGGTATTTGTAATATTATTGGTAGAATCGTTACAACCGCCAATGCCGGAGCACACTTCATTTTTAGACGCACCGCTAGCGGCCAGGGCAGAGCCAGGCATCAAAGCAAAAGCGCCCAAGACGATACTCGCCACGGCTACTAAGCTCAGAATTATTCGTTTCATATACTTTTCCTCTTACGTTTGAATTGTGTTAACAATCAGGGTAATAATAGCTCCCGAGACACCAATAATAATCAAGCCAACAAGCGCATAAATAATCATGTTCTTGGCGGTTGTTATTTTGCCCGAGTCACCGCCGGCAGTTATGTACATCACACCGCCCGCCATAATCACAAAGACCGCAATAATGGCGGCGATAATTGCCACAATGCGACCTGCCTTAACCAAAATGCCATTCGCGCCAGTTACTGGGTTGGTGGTTTGGTTCTTGTCTTTACAGACCGACGATGAAGCAGCGGCGCCCTTGCAGGCATCGTCTAGCACGGCGGCATGTGCCACCACAGGAGCAGCTACAAAGGTTACGCCCAAAAGTAGGGCAATCGAGGCAATAATTCGGCGAAACTTCATTTTAGGTCGTTCCTTTTACTACAAACGTTACGATAGAGAAGGCCAAGAGCGAAATCGCCAAGCCCACACCGGCATAAATAATAGCGTTTTTAGCTTTAGCCGTGGCTTGTGGGTTGCCCTGGCTGGTCACGTAACGAAGTCCGGCAATAATAATGATCAGCAGCGCAATTGCGCCAGTAACCTGAGCAGTTACCGCGATCGCTTTATTGATCTGATCGTCACTGGCTGCAGAGTGAGGCAGCGGATTGACATTAATCTTTTCCTGCGCGAACATAAAAAGTCGTTCTTTAATCATCATGTTAGTCTCCAAACGTGTGGCCAACAAATGCCACGATTGCAGTTGAAAATATAGCGATCACCAAGCCGATACACGCGTTAATAACCGTGTTTTGGGCTTGCTGCACGCCGTCTGGCTCACCTTGGCTAATAACGTACTTAATGCCGCCGTAGATGATAAAACCAACAGCCACCAGACCAGCAACGCGCAGCAGTAATTCGGCAATTGCCAATGCTACCAGGGTGAGGTCACCAGGAAAGTTAAAATTGGTAACCGAGCAGGTGCCATTTTGCACAGACACGTTCAAATACTGATACCACGGTGTTAGTCCAAAAAAACCTGCCTTGCAGTTGCCGGCGACGGCTGCGAAATTATTAAGGTTAAGCAAAGAAAGTAGCATAGTTTTGTCCTATTTAGGTTGTACCATTAACGCCGCCCGGCAGCAGGAAGTTGAGGAACGCGTACAAAAACAGAAACGCTAGCAGCGCCACCACGGCCTCGACAATACGGTTTCGAGCTGCAGAAACTTTGGATGGATCACCACCAGCCGACGAATACTGAATTGCGCCCACAATAACAGAGATCACCACCGCCACACCCGCCAGAGCCGCCAAAAAGGCGACCGCCGGGTTTACGTAGTTTTTGATGAGGCAGCTCAAGCCGGTTTGTTCTTTCTTGGTATCCTTCAGCTGTTGGGAAGCGTTCTCGCGGTTTACGTTTGTGCAGGTGTCAGCGGCAAATACTGGAGTTGCCACGGGTGAAATCGGAGTTGCAAAAACCGGCGCAGCACTAAAAAGTGAGGCCATAGTGCCCAGGGTCATCATCAGGGATATTGCAGCTATTTTCTGTTTTCTTATATATGCACGCATTTTCTGTTACTATACCGCTGTTTTCAACCAATCGCAAGGTTTTTGCGTGTTCTACATCGCGCTGTGTGCCTTGCAAAATTAGGCAACTTATGGTATTTTATGCGCACCTACGAAATACGTAGTGTTTGCACCTCCGAAGAAGGGAACGCTAGATGAACCACCCTCACGAGTGGGACGATCGCGGCTACCAGCAGATGTACGACAGGTATGGCGTAGATCAGACCTACGGCAACCCCTACGCTGACCGGCTTGACCCCACCAGCTTTGGTAACGCGGACGATTACTATCACACACGCGTTGTGCAAAGCCGGCTGTTCCATGTCATTGCCAGTGACATGATGACCGGGTCATATGGTATGCCGTCGAGCACGAGGGCCGGGAGCATAGACCAGTGGTCAGCGCCAGAGCTCACGCCTCAAGAGGCCAACAAGCAGAAGGCGCGGAAGTCCATGTACCAGCAGGCGCTCAACCTGGCAGCCTATCTTGAAATGCGCGCCATGGAACCCGAGCGCGATCGCTGGGCCTCACCAGATCGATGGTGGGTAACGCTTCGACGCCTTGAGCTGGCTATAGAGGCCTACGAGGACGGCGATGAAGACGAGGCAACACTCAAAGAAAGGTTGAACCGCTATCTGAACCGGCACTATCTAAGTAGGCAAGTGCTGGAAGCGCCTCCCGTACCCAAGCTCGAACAGCATTCGGTGCCCCCTCCCCAAGAAGACGAGGACGAGCCAGAAGGCCCCGAGCCCCAAGGGCGTTGGGCACGCTTCATGCACTGGCTCTACGAGTAGAGTCCACATATCTTCGGAGGAATCACACTGCTGGCGCTCAGCCAGACGTCAGCAGTGTGCACCTCTCCTAAATACGCTACACCTTGGCCAAGGTGTTTTTTGATGCCCTAAAAACATGGTAATTATGCTTAAAATGTGGTAAAATATACGTACTCGATGCTCGAGTAGTTCCTTCTACAAGGAGGTTGCTGTGCACGGCTATCTGTGGCCCCGCGAAATCCGCGAGCGCTGGTGGCTCCGCTTTTTCGCAGCGATTGCCGCAGCGATGGTGCTGCTTCTGGCAGGGTTCATCGTAGGCTCGCTGTGGGCGGTGTTCGGTGTTTGGCCGACCTGCCACGTCCTGGTTCCGTTGGTACACGGTGTGTTCACACTGTCGTACCTCGGTCCGGCGATAATAGGAGCGCTGATTTTTGTGGCACTCTTTACTCGCTTCAGCGTCTGGATGCTGATCGTGGGCCTGGTGTACCCATTCTGGTTTGATGCACGGCGCGGATCCTATCTGGCGCTGTTCATTCTGTTCATGTTCTACGGGTGGTTCTTTGCTGCCACGTATATCGTCTACGCGTAGTTAGGAAAAGCCATGAGACTGAAGTTCTGGGACAAGTCCCAGTCCGAGAAGCCCGGGATTCCGGACGACAGCAAGGACTTCTTTGCTGATCGCGAGGGAGCATTCCCCAGCAACGTTCAGCAAGGCCACGTACCCGCCAGCCCCGGTGTGAAGTCCGTCGTTGTGACCGCGACCATCATCACGATTGTCATTGTGGTCGGGTTCCTGTGGCTGTACTTCCACCAGTTCCTGTTCAGTAACGACACCTAAGGAGCCGCCGCGACTCCTCCACGAGCAATCGAGTCGCGAAGGGCGGGGTAGTGACTATGTCACATCAATATACCCCGTCCTCGCATCGCTCATCTGCAAACGTAACTCTTATATTTATAAGAGTTTTTTGTTTTCTAAAAATCGTCTGCGTGCTATAGTTAAGTGAAGCCCAAGGAGGCACACTAAACAGTCGGAATCGGCTAGCGCGCCTTGGGGGTGGGAAAACCTATTATATGAAGACCCTGTTTCGTCAACCAAAACAGACACTATACATTTCTTTTGGGCTATTTTTTGTTGCACTCGCGCTCGTAGGCATTCTGCCAACCAAGAAGGTTTACGCCGACAACAAAGTACCAACCTCCAGCTTGGTATGGGTTGATGTGGCTAAAAGCGCTGCCGTATCTAGCAACAATGTCCGCTTTGAAGCATTGGGCTACGTTTGTCTCAATAACGATAAATGGTTTACTGGCAGCGGCAACAGTGTTGCAGTAAATGGTGATGCTCAACCGCAAAACAAAGATGTTAATACCAAAACTTACGTCAGTTACACATTCCCACAAGTACCAGTAGATGGCAGTCCTAACCAGTGGTGCCAGGGAAGCAGCAAGGGCAACATGGCCAGCTACGCGTGGGTTACTCGTTATTCCAGTGGTAATAACTACGCTTTGATACAGCTACCATGCTATGGCAACAAAGATGCCGCCACTGACCCCAAAACACAGGTGGTAATTAGCTCTATGTATAACAATGGTGACCCGGGCTGTATTTGGATGGGTCACATCAATAGTAGTGGTATTGTGGCGACTAACGAGATAATTAAGCCGCAGATCAAAGAAATTAAGGTGGACACCACCAAGGCAAACGCGGGCGGCACTAACGACGAAGAAGACGATGCCGACACCAAAGACAACTGCTTGATTCAAAGCTGGGCCTTTAAGTGGGCAGCGTGTCCAATTCTGGAATACATTATTGGTGACACCACCAACACCACCGAAACAAACGGTTTGCTAGGGTATATGCAGTCCAAAATGACCACGTGGTTGGTTGGCGATGCCGACACCTTTAACACCGCCAATGGCAAAGCAGGGGCGTCATACTATAAGGCCTGGAACTCGTTCCGAACCATTGCCGTGAGTCTTATCATTATTGCCGGCATTGTGATGGTGGTAGCGCAAGCTGTTGGATCTTCGGTGATCGACGCCTACGCTGTGCGCAAAATTGCGCCACGCTTGATTGCATACGCTATTATTATGACGCTCTCGTGGTGGTTGCTAAAGTGGCTGTACCAATTCTTTGACAACCTTACAGTATGGATCGCCTCTATTATATCGGCGCCGTTTAGCGACCTTAAGGCTGCACCATTGGACGGAACCGCCATGTTTAGTTCGGCGCTGGCTGTTATTGCCGCTGTTGCCGCAATTAACCCGCCAATTGTATTCACCTACGTACTTACATTCCTGACAGCAGTCTTTGTAGCCTGGCTGATCCTGGCGCTGCGCCAGATGCTGTTGATCTTCTTGCTCCTGATTGCACCGTTAGCAATCGCGTCATTTATTTTGCCAGGCACCCGAAAGCTGGGTGACTTCTGGTGGAACAGCACCGTAACCTTGCTTTTGATGGGCCCAGCCATTGGTGCCGCAATTGTATTCGGTCAGATTATTCCAAACATTTTTGTAACACCCGCTAATGCCAACACCTTCGACAAATTCGGCGTTATCCGTTTGGGTGCACCATTTATTGGATACGCCTCAACAGCCTTTATTGCGGCTCGTTTGGGTGGTTTGGCCGGCACCATTACCGGCATGGCAAACGACAAAGCCAAGGGTGTCTTTGACCGCGTCAGCAACAAGCGTGGCGAAATGCGCGCCAAGCGCTTTAACGACATGGCCAAGGGTCAAGCCTGGAGCAACAATAACGTTGTAGGCAAGGGCTTGAACAAGTTCACTCGTGGTGCAGCCATAGCAGGTAGCGTTGCTGCCAACAAACCAAGTGCATTGTTTAACAAGACTAGTTATCAAAATGGTGGCATATTCAGCTCTCGTGCCGATCAAGCGGCTCGTGCACAAGCTGGCGAACTGCAAAAAGATCCACGATGGGGTGCAATTCAGAACCACGATGGAGCCTTGCGTGCTGCTACGTACAGCGATGACCGTACTGCAATTGCCGAGATGACCAAGCGCTACCAATCACAGCATTCCGACTGGACTGCTGAACGTGCTCGACAAGAAGCAGAGAAGGACGTGCAGGCATTCCACGCATCTGGTTTGGAACGCAGCGCAGGTATGCAGTATGCAGCCGCAACTGGCTTGGCTGCTACTGGTACGGGTATTGACGACTACATGGACCAAGCCGCAATCATCTCTCGTGTTGCCGGTGGTAACGATGCACGATTGAGTTCCTTGGCTGGCGACATGAACTTCACCGATAAATCTGGTAAGCGCCATGCAGACCTTGCTGCTGGTTACGGCAATGTACGTGAGTCTGCCGAGAAGTACGCCGACTACCAGCGCAATCTGGCTATCGCCCAAAGCAGTACTGCGGACGAGGCAACAAGACGCACTGCACGTGCTAAGGTCGTTGACTATGAGAACTTGATCAACCAGCACGGTGTAGACGCTGCTCGTGGAGCCAGCATTCACGACCTGGCTGGCGACAAGGCCGCTACACACAAGAACACTGCTCGCGTTCTCAACCAAGCGCTGGAGCGCCACATTTCTACACTTAATGACCGTACTGCCAGCAAAGATGCTCGCGACAAGGCCGCTGTTGAAGTTGGTAACATCGTCGCTCAAATGAACAATATGAAGGGCAGTGTACCGATGTTTGCTGCAGCCTCAAACGCAGCTGCCATGCACGAACACGGTTTGCGTTCAGCTGATGAAAACATTCAAAGAGTTAACAGTATGGCTCAGCGCACTATCAAACAGGAAGTTGAAATTCGTGACAACACTGGCAAGGTGGTTGGCATGCAGTCGCATGATGTTGCTAACCCGAACTACAACGAGACACTGGCACGCACTATGCGCGAGCAGGTTTCACCTCGTAGTGACCCGAACGACCCACGTAACTACGGCCAGGCAGCATAACAACGTAACAAGCAACGCATTACACTATGGCAACATATAAAGTAATCCAAGACATCGAGGCAGAAGACAAACTTCTGGGGCCGCTGACATTTCGTCAGTTTGTATACGCCGGCGCCTGCATTCTGTTCTTGTACCTGACGTATCTGTCAATTGCCAAAGGCGGAGCGTTTATGGCAGTGGTATTTTTGCCGCTGGCCGCACTCTGCGGATTCTTTGCATGGCCCTGGAGTCGCGACCAGCCTACCGAAGTTTGGGCGCTGGCTAAAATTCGTTTTTTGGTAAAACCACGTAGGCGAATCTGGAGCCAAAGCGGCACCAAAGAGTTGGTAACTATTACCGCCCCCAAGCAAGTGCAAGCCATTTACACGAACGGCCTGTCGCAAGACGAAGTACAAAGCCGCCTGCGCGCCCTGGCCGAGACCATCGACAGCCGCGGTTGGGTGGTAAAAAACGTGAACGTTAATATGTTTGGCCAGCCCACCAGCACGCCACCGTCCGACCGTTTGGTTGGCATGTCCAGCATCCCTGAGCCGGTTCAAGACGTAGACATTCAGGCGCAAGACGACATGCTGGAAGAAAGCAACCCAATCGCCAAACAGTTTGATACTATGATCGAAAAAAGTACGCAGGCTCGTCGTGAAGATATTTTGAATCAGCTCAAGTCAGCCGGTGCCACACCATCGCCACAACTGGCGCAACAGAGTGGAACGCCATCTGCGGGCAGCAGCGACACACAGCAAGGTGCAAATGGCCAGCCTGCCGCAAATTATTGGTTCCTAAATCAGCCATCCGCCGGCAGTAGCGTGACTGGCAACGCCGTAACCTTTAACACGCAAGTTGTTACGCCTGGCGTGCCAGCCACCGACCAGCCTGCACCAACAGCCGACGTATCTGTGGATGACGAGCAGGCAATCATGCAACAACTCAAGCAACAAGAGCAACGCGAGGCTCATTTGAACCCATATGCAAATTGGCATAATATTAAGCCGATCTCTGCTGAGCAACAGGCAAACGCTGCAGCACAAGCATCACAAATGCAGCAGCCGATGCAAGCACCGTATCCAGGATATGGCGTGCCGGCGGGCGGACAAACCCAGCCACAACCAACAATTGCACAACCGCCCGTTCAGCAGATGACACCGCCGCCTGATCCTGCTATACTACAATTGGCTAGCAACGATGACCTCGATGTAGCAACAATCGCTCGTCAGGCAAATCGGCACAAAGAGGAATTGCAGGACGAGGTGGTCATTTCGTTGCACTAAATTTGAACATTTTACGGTGGGGTAAACAAAGGTCTTAATGAATCCTTCGACGAACAATCAGTCACAACCAGGCGTACCTTCGGCCCCAGGCCAAGGTGGCCAGCCAACATATGTATCGCAGCCAGGCGTTTCGGTAGTGCCACAGCACGTGCCGTCTTTTGGAGCGCCGCAGCAACACGCGCAGCCGCAAATGCAGCAGCCTACGCCGCACGCACCACAAGCTCCGCAAATGACATATCAACAGGCAACCGCTCCGGCTCAAAATTCTGCACAGCCTACCGTCGCAACGGTAAGTGGTGCTGCAACGCCGCAAAATCCAGGCACCAAACCAGCCGCGCAAACCAACCCCAACAGCACCCAAAATTCGTTGCAAATCGCCGAAATCCGTGACGGCATTGTTATTATGAACGACGGCTCGTTCCGATCTGTTGTTATGGCCAAGTCTATTAACTTTGACCTGATGAGCCAAAGCGAGCAAGAAGCCGTTGAGTACAGTTACCAGGGGTTCTTGAACTCGCTGTATTTCCCAATTCAGATCTTTATTCGCTCGCAAAAAGTTGACTTGCAGCCGTACATTGCCAAGCTCGACAAGATTCGTTCCGAGCACGACAACATGCTGCTGGCGCTGCTGATGGAAGATTACATCAGTTACATCGACCAGTTGGGTCAGCAGACCAACATTATGGACAAGAAGTTTTACATTGTAATTCCGTACTTTCCCCAGGTGGACGTACAAAAGGCGCTCAGCCAAAGCAAAAACTTCCTGACTGGCGTGGTTGGCCTGTTCAACAACAAAGAACAGCACGTGGTAATCAACGAAGACGACTTGGAAAAAGCCAAAACTGAGCTCCGCAACCGCGTGCAGGCTGTACTGAGCGGTTTGCTGCAAAGTGGTATTCAAGGTTTACCGCTCGACACACAGGAACTTATTGAGTTGTTCTACGACACATACAACCCCGACACCGCCACTCGTCAGCAGCTCAAAAACTTTAACCAACTTGACGCCGACATTATTACCAAAGGAGAGGGCATGGCTGTCCAACCGCACATGCAAAGGGAGCTTTCGTAAATGGCACGTAAACCAAAAATGGACCCCGTTGCGCTGGCGCAAGCGCAACAACAACGCGAACAACAAGAAGTTGCTGCAGCATTCCAAAAGGGTATCACCGCGCTTCGCGATTTTATTGCGCCGAGTTCACTGGAATTCAACAGTAGTTTCTTTCAGCTGGGTACACGCTTAGCTCGAACCTACTATGTGTACGGATATCCCCGCCAGTTATACACCGGTTGGCTAAGCGCTATGGTGAACCTAGACGAAGTTATTGACCTGACTATGTACATTTACCCGGTTGAAAGCCAGGTGGTTTTGGACAACTTGCGTAAAAAAGTGACGCAACTAGAGGCGGGTATTCAGATTGACTCCGAAAAGGGCCGTGTTCGCGACCCTGCCAAGCAAGCCGCCATCCAGGACGCCGAAGAAATGCGCGACAAACTACAGGTGGGCGAAGAACGTTTCTTCCGTTTTGGTTTGTACTTTACACTATACGCCAACAGCGTGGAGGAACTGGAATTTGTATCGCACAAGGTTGAATCGTTGCTGGGTCAGCAGTTAATTTTCTCAAAACCTGCCAGTTCACAGCAAGAACAGGCGTTTAACAGTGTTATTCCACAATTTACCGACCAATTACAGATTCGCCGCAACATGTCTACGGGCGCAATTAGTACCAGTTTCCCATTCACCAGTGCCGACCTCAGCCAGGATGGTGGTATTTTGTACGGCATCAACATGCACAACTCTGGCTTGGTTATTTTTGACCGCTTTAGCCTCGAAAACGGCAACGCCGTGGTCTTTGCAAAGTCTGGTGCTGGTAAGTCGTTTACGGTGAAGCTTGAAGCTTTGCGGTCCCTGATGATGGGCACCGAAATCTTTATTATCGACCCCGAAAACGAATACGAACGCATGTGTGATGCTGTTGGCGGTGCCTATGTTCGCCTCAGTTTGAGCTCGGCAACGCGTATCAACCCATTTGAACTGCCGCGCGTGGTTGACACCGACGAAGCCGATAACGCACTTCGCAGCAACTTGATTACATTGCACGGTTTGCTCCGTTTGATGATGGGTGGCGCGCAGGCCCAAATGGCCGGAGCAGGCGCCATGATGGCACCGGCGCTAAACCCAGTTGAAGAATCTGACCTCGACGCCGCGCTTATTGAAACCTACGCCAAAGCTGGCATTACTAACGACCCACTCACGCATACCAGCGTGCCGCCAACTATTAGCGATCTGTACGAAACATTGCTGCACATGGGCGGAACCGGTCCACAGCTGTCTCAGCGCTTGCGTAAATACACTACTGGTACCTTTGCCGGCATCTTTAGCCAGCAAAGCAACATCGACATCAACAACCCGCTGGTGGTATTTAACATCCGCGACCTCGAAGACGAATTACGTCCTGTGGCTATGTACATTATCTTGAACTACATCTGGAACAAGACCAAGAGCGATCAACGTCGGCGCTTGCTGGTAGTAGACGAGGCCTGGCAGCTTATGAAGTACGAAGACTCGGCTAACTTCTTGTTTAGCCTGGCCAAGCGTGCTCGTAAGTACAACTTAGGAATTACCACCGTAACGCAGGACGTTGAAGACTTTATGGGGTCGCGCATGGGTCGCGCCGTGGTGGCCAACGCAAGTATGCAATTCTTGCTCAAGCAATCGCCGTCAGCCGTTGACGTTTTGGCGGACGTATTCAAATTAACCGCCGAGGAACGAAAGCGCCTCAGCCAGTTCCCTGTAGGGCAGGGCCTATTCTTTGCCGGACAAAACCACGTGCATATTCAAGTGGTTGCCAGTCCAACCGAAACCGGGTTGATCACCACTAATCCAACGCAGATCCAACAGATGGCTCAGAACGGCGAAGGTGGGCAGCCGCAGGGAACAATCGATTTAGCGAACCAATTACGCCCGGGAATGTAGTAGAATAAAAGCAAACGAGGGTATACATGCAAACTCCAGTCTACGATCCCGAAGGCAAAAACAAGTCACAATCTGGTGATGCATTAAACGTAGGCAAAAATCCTGGCGAAGTACACGAAGACAAAATGCTCAGCTCTAAGTTTGGGTCGGGCAGTAGTGGTGGTTTTTCGCGCAAAGACATTGCCAGCAAAGAGTCTGGTGACATCTTTAACAATTCCAAAAATACCGACGCATTTAAGTCTGAAAAAGCAGGTTTAGGCAGCCTGGGAAGCAGCGCCAGCACCAGTGGCGACTCTCCAGCAGACACACTGGGCAAAGGCTATACTGGCGGTGGCAAAAAGAAACTTGCCGCCGAACGCAAAAAGGCCAAGCGCCGACGCACAATGGCCGGCTGGGCAATTGGTCTGATTTTGGCAACGGGCACCGGCAGCGCCGGGCTCGGTGTTGTTGGCGGGCAATTCCAGTTTATTCACGCGGCTCAGTTGCTGCAGCAACTCCACTTTGGGGACAACGAAAACGAGGGCGACAGCACCATGATGAAGGTAGCTCGGTACATTCGTTATCGTGACATGCCCGAAAAAACCCGCCTAGGATTCCTGGGCAACAAATTTGCCGACCGTATTGAGGGCCAATTTAACACCAGTGGTCTGGAGTCAGCATACAGCGCTCGGCTTGGTTATTTAGATGGCTACGTATTAGACAAGTCCAAATTTAAGGGCGGCGCATTCGACGAAGCCTCTGGCATGAGTAACAAGGACGTCCAAAAATACTTCAAACAAACCTATGACGTTGACGTCACAACCAAAGACGGCAAGTTATACATTGACGCAAACCAGCTAAAATATCGTGCCAATCTGCGATTTATGGACAGCGTTCTAACAGATGCAGGCGCGCGGCGTGTGACTCGTGCCGTAGGCATCCGCGTAGCCGCAACCCGTGGCGGCGTAACGTTCCACCCGGTTAAAAATTTGGACAAAAAGATTCTAAAAACGGTTGATGCTCGATTGGCAAAATGGAACGAGAACATCAAAGATTATATCTCTAAGGGTACGAATGGCGCGCAGATTGCCAGCGACAAAAAGGCCGACGAAAAGGACAAAGCCGCCTCGCAGAATGCCGACGAGGCCGACAAAGCAGCCAAAGATTTGGTAGATACCGCCAATGATAAAGCATCGCTGCGCGAAAAAATTAGTAGCGGGCTGGGGCCAACAGCCGCCGCCGCAACAGCCGCCGCCGTGCTGTGCATTGGACACAGTATTGCCGTTAACTTTGATCAGGCACAAAAATCCGACATTGCGCAGCCGCTGGAGCGTATTGGCGGCAGCATGATCAGCCTGGGCAACCAAGTAGAAGACGGAGGCGGCAGTTCATCGAGCCAGCTTGCCGAGCAGCTGGGGTTCTTCCAGCAAAAGCGCATGTACAACCCCAAAGACGGCACATCATGGAGCGACGCTAAAAGTATTCGCGCCGAAACAGGTCAAACTGGCGGGCCAGACATTAACGATGGTGCCAAGTTTGGCAATAACCCGCTAGCTGTTTTAAAGAATATTCCCGGAATCGACAGTGTCTGTAGTGTTGTCAACAGTGCTGGATCGCAGGTAGCGCTCTTTACCGTGAGCTTTATTGGTGGACCGGTCTCAACCGTGCTGCAAACCGTTATCGGTTACGTAGCATTGCCACCGCTCATTAACGCACTTACTGACTGGCTGTCGAACTCCCAGATTGTCAAGAATGCCGCAGGCGCACTGTGGGGTAACTACATGAATTATGGCGCCCGATTGCTTTCAAACGATTCCGAGACGTCAACTGGCGGTACACCAATATCCAAGAGCGAGACCATTAACCGCAAACAAGCTACTGGCAAACTAAGTATGGAAGAATTCCAAAGCCACAGCCTGGCATATCGATTATTCGACCTTAATGACCGCAGATCGCTGGCCGGTAGCTTCCTGGACAAGCAAAAACCAAACGCCGTCGCCAACGTTGCATCGCTGGCCCGTGGCATCCTAAACTTTGGAAGCACCATCGCGTCAATTCCGACCAACTTGTTCACCAACAAAGTCCAAGCTGCAACCGTTAGCTACGATTACGGTTTTCCAAAAGTACAGGTACCTGAATCAATCTTGGATGATCCAAAACTACAGAACGCTTTTGAAAACGTGTGTATTGTTGTAGGGAGCACGCACGCCGGCTGCAAAGAAAGCAATCACTCTGGTATTTTACAGGGCGACAACGGCGAGGAATACGCCAAGCGGGCAACAAAGTGCTTTGGTGACACCATTACTTTGGACACTGGCGACATCAGCTTTGGAACATCGTCGCCAACCCAAGAAGATATTAAAGACCCAGCTTGCCAAGACAACAACGAAGACTGGCGCCGAGTGCGAGCATACATCAACTTTGACCAGGCAATGGAGAGTTACGCCTGTCGCTATGGCGACCACAAAGCCTGCGCGAACGTTCTATTCGACGGAGCATCAACATGATACACATTTCTGCAATCAAAGTACGTCGCTTTTTGGGCCTGGCGTTTAGCGTGATGGCAGTCCTGATTCTGGTAGGGCAATCGTCAGTCTACGCCCTCACTACCGAGCAACAAAAAGCGTTTCAAAAAAATATTCTGTACTTTAACACCGAGTATTGCATAAGCGGTGACACGACCGTCGGCGCCGACGTAAACCTTACCGGTAGTGATAACGCCGAGAAAGCATTTAACTTTTTTGTGCAAAAAGGACTTACCGCCCAGCAAGCAGCGGGTATCTTGGGCAACCTATGGGCCGAATCTGGTATTAACCCCAAAAGACAGCAGGGCAATGGTGGTCCGGCCTATGGTATTGCTCAGTGGGAGAACCCTCGTCTGAGCGCAATGCGCAGTTGGGTTACACAGCACGGTGGCGACCCAGACTCTATGGCTGGCCAGCTCAGTTGGTATTGGAACGAGCTACAAACTACCGAAAAGAGTGCTGGCGACAAAATAAAAACCGCTGACTCAGTAACGACCGCAACGGTTGATATATGGGTTTATTTTGAGCGAGCCGCTTTGGCCCAACAATATCAACAAGGAAGCAGATCTCAGAAAGTCATGGAAGAGCTTTCCAGACGTGTGGGCGCGGCACAAAAGTATCTGCAACTGTACGGTGGCACCGCTGCAGCCAGCGATGGTACAGCCGGAGACAACACTACCAGTGATAGTTCCGATGACAATCCCACCGATACTGGGGTAAGCTGTGCCAACGGTGGCACCACCGACATTGGCACCGGTAAGGGCAAGTTCACAGACAACACCACCAAAACCTACCCAGGGGTAGACGCCATGCTGGCTCGAGCCAAAGCAGTAAGTGATCTACAAGGGTCCTACTTTAGGCAAATCTGCGGTGTTAACGGGTCAAGCAACTGCTATCGCATGTGCTCGTACTTAATGGCGCGCATCTGGGGCAAAGGATCGTCCGGCAAGTCGTACGCCGTAGGTAGCAATGCGGGCAACGGCTTGTGGTACTACTTGCTTTCAACCGGCCACGGCCACGCCAACGACCGCAGCGTACCGGTTGGCGCTCTGTTGTTCTACAAGACAGGATCAATTGCCGGACACGTCGCCATCTACTTGGGGAACAACAAAGTTTTGTCAAACGACGTATTAGATAGCACCAGTCACGTGACTGGAGGCGCCTACATTACTGATGCCAGTGCAATGGAAAGCGGTCCGTGGCGATTAACATATTTGGGCTGGGCCGACCCGGCATATCCAACCTAGGAAGAGGTATACTAAGCATATGAATCCCGAATATCCCCAAATCAACAATATACGCGTCGTTAAGCGAATGATTCTTGTTTTGAGCGCCATTACATTGGCAATCAGCGCCTGGCTCGTGGTGCTCACGCAAGTTGGCTACGGCCACTTACAACTGAGCAATGTACCCAGCGCTTCGGTTGTAACGGTAAACGGCCATAAAGTTGCGTATAACTCCAACCTCAAAGTACGTCCGGGGAGTTACATGGTGGTAATTACATCGTCGTCCAAAACACCGTTCGAGGGGAAGGCAAACGTAGGCCTGTTTAGGGCCACCACCTTTAAACCAACACTTACGGATCGCGATCCGAACGCTATTGTGAGCTCCATTATTGGCGCCAACGGTCAATACGGCGCGCCGGGCCTCAGCGACGTAAAGTGGTTCGACAACAAATCCTGGTTCGCCGCCGTTGTTGGGCCAGGCAGCAGCACGCCAATTGCTATGCAATTCACGAACGGCACGTGGCAAATCAAATACTTCCTAGGTGACACGTATCCACAAGATTTGTCGGTGCTTCCAACAGAGGTTTCGCAATATATCCAAGCACTGGAGGCAAAATATGCAGGACTCTAATATGGTTAAAACGTTTCGGTTGCCGCTGGCTATATTGCTGATCTCTGTAATAGTACTGATGATTGCTGCTGGCATGTACGTGAAGCGCAACAATGCCTACAAAGCGCCAAGGGCCAACACCTCAACTACCAATATCACGGTGACAAACCCAGAGGTTTTACTGAACTGGATGCCCCAGAATATCTACAAATTCACCATTGGCAGGCTGCAAGATTACTCCAACAACAAGAGCGCCAACTTTACGTCGTTTAGCTTTGATAGCGTTCAGATTGACGAGGCTAAATACAAGTTCAACGTCATTATGAATCCGGGAAACAGCCTGCACACCGTTACCGTAGAGCCGACCAACTACTCCGGCACTATTACGGCATCTGTGGCCGTAGACGGCGATATTCAAGGTGTAACCAGTAGCGATAACTCCGAAGGGTCAGGCTACATTGGTTTTGACAAGTTGACCGACCAAGGTTTGACCTCATTCCAATATAAAGGTTTGCAGCAGGCGTTTAGCACATTTGATGATAATCTTAAATACGTTTCGGTTGATTCCGACACCTTGGTTAATACGCCCAGTACCGATGATTCCATTGATGCAAAGTCATACTTTACTTTTGATGCGATTGTAGACGGCAAGACATACTCAGCAAAAGCCTATTACTGGGACATAACCAGTGTCAGGCTATATCTGTATGACTCGAAGAATCAAAAGCAAGTCTTTGATTCGGGCAACATCGATATCTCGGGGTAGACCTCTTGAAAAAATTAAAATTTGTGTTATAATTTGCACAGCATAAGGGCCGCTCTTGGCTCTTTTTTGCTATCCGCACATTAAATCGTACGCTTTTTACCCCGAAGGGAAGTGATGCACTGTGTCCAGTATTGGGCGCAGGAAGGGCTTTGCCGCACTGGGCGTTACGCTCGCTGTGGTCATCGCCTTGGTCATTGGAGTCATGCACTTCGATGTCCTGGATCGTTTCAGGTCTCACAAGCAGGAGCAGTACACCAGCATCGGCGGCAACGTTGCCGAGGCCAAGGGCGGTCCCAAGCTGAAGGCCACACCGGCCGCCGTGAAGGGCGCCATGCCGTTCGCCTGGGCCGTCAAGCCGCTGGGCAACACCGTGCACATCACGCCGGACGGCCAGCTGCCCAAGCCGGTCACGCTGCGCTTCACGCTCAGCAAGCCGGTCACGAACAAGCAGCGAGCCGACGTGTTCATCGCCGTCAACGAGACAGGCAAGGCCGCCGACTGGACGCTGCGCAAGCCCGACAAGGTGAGCGACGACGGCAAGTACGCCTACGTCACCACCAACACGCTGTCCTGGTGGCAGCCCGTCCTGAAAGCCACCGGCGACTTGCTGAACGCCTTCAAGACCGAGATGCGCCGCGGTCTGGACGCCCTCACCGGTGACGCCACTACCGTGTCCGGTCCGGCCACCTGCGTGGGCGAATCCGACGCCAAGGCCCGGGGCTACAGCCTCAAGGCCCAGGGCGACTCGGTGCACTACTGCCTGGGCTGGAAGGACAACGCACCCTACCTGGCGGAGTACAACAACCGCAGGTACGCGCTGCAGGTCGTCCACCCCGGCATGGAATCCACGTACCTCAAGCGCACCAGCCTGAACCTTTCGGAGCTGGCCCGCAGCAAGAAGTACACCATCCTGTCGGCCTTCGACGGCGCCGAGTTCAAGCTCACCAAGATGCCCGCGGGAACGCAGGCCACCTTCGGTGGCGAGGCCAACGCACTGGCACAGCTGCAGTTCGGCGTCGAGACGCTCGTGAACATCATGACGCGCTTCGGAGCCGGCGGTGGCATCATCAAGAACGGCGCCATCACCATGACCAACGCCGATCGCGTGGCCGAGGTCACCAGCAAATTCCTGGCCGTCAAGGGCTGCGGAGCACAGTTGTTCAACGTGCAGGACGTGAGCTTCGGCTCGCTGCTGCAGAACTGCTTCGACGCCGACACGCTCGGGCAGGTCTTCGGCTGGCGCGGTGTCTTTCTGGGTGCCATCATGGTGGTTGGTCCGCTGGTGGAGTTCTTCCGCGGGCAGTTCAACGCCCTGGGCGACATGCTCAACGGCCGCGACAAGACCACCATCCTGGTCACCTACGACCCGTACGCCAAGTACGTGGCCGAAACCTGGACGCGTCACGAATCGCAGTTCAAGGTCCACAAGGACCACACGGCTGAGATGCTCATCGGCTACGGCGCCGGAGGTGCTGACGGCTGTGGCCCGTGGTGCACATTCAGGGCGAACCTGAAGGTGACCGCCAACAAGGACGGCTCCCTCACGGGCACCTACACCAAGGTGTGGTTCCAGGCGGCTGTGATTCCCGATGACGGAAAACTGCACGACGTGCCCACGCCGCCCGCCAATGTGACGGATGCATTCCCGCACGTCGGCGACACCACCACCATCACCGCGTTGTCACATGACAGGCTCAACATCAGCAACTTCCGGGGCAGTGGTTCCAGCTGGTGCGGGCCAAACGTCCCCCTCGGCAAGTGGCAGTCACCCTGCGGTGCCTAAGCGTACGGTGCGGATGGCGCATAAGTAATCGCTACCAGCGATGAAACGCGCCAGCGGGTGCGAGCAACGGAAATCAGATGACCCTCAAAAGGTCACCCGAAATCCCAGCTCGCATCCGTTCGCACACCAAAGCACGCCTTTTGTGGCGCGTTCCTTGCAATTATTATTTGTACGTACAGCCAAAGTTTGGTTTCACGTATAAGCAATAATTGGGAGAGCGAGTCGTTTTGATAAAATGTTTGGTTGTGAATGCCGGTGGGCACTCGAACAATTAACATCTACCAAAACGACTCCGCCCTCGGGGTCTCATCACGCTGGATTGCGTGAGAGCGTCTTTGCCCGAAGGCGGTTCGTTGGTTTCAGATCAGATCAGATGGGATGGATCACCTCTTGTTGTTGAGATGGGGTCGGAGCGCATCGAGCTCGATGTCGGTCATGCCGTCCTCGCCGAGGGCCATGTACTTCATGAACAGTTCGTCGAGTTCCTCCGGGGAACGGGTCGGGATCGCAGCGGCGGGTGCCGGCGCGGGGGTCGGAACCGAGGTGGAACCGGTCGTACTGGACTCGTCGGAGTAGATCGGGGTCGACGGGACGTAGGTGCCGTGCGCCGGAGTACCGGTGGAGCCGGTCTGGGGTGCGGTGTCGACGTTGACGTCGCGGCGGTGCCGGGCGGGGGTGCGAACAGGCAGGGGTGCCCTGGTGTCGGTGCCCTCGGTCATCGAGCCGGTGTCCGCGGATGCGGGCTCCGGGGTGTCGGCGCCGACGGTCTGCATCATCTTGATGAGCGACTTGGTAGACGGGACGTTGTTCAGCGAGCCGAAGGTGCCCACGAGGAAGTTGTGCTCATCCTTGGTGATCCGCTCGCCGTTGTTGTGACGGGTCACGATCTCCAGGAGGAGCTCGTCGTCCCAGTTCAGGGCGAGGTCCTCGGTCGTGGCGCGGTCCTTCTTGCTGGACTTGTCCTTCTTGGTCTCCTTCTTGTTGCTGCCGGACATGGTGTCGTCGTTGGCGTCGTCCTCCATGGGGGTGGACTTGGGCGCGAAGTCGGAGAGCACGCGGAGCTGGCGGGTGGCCTTGCGGAAGTACCGGTTGATGGCGATGAACGCGAGCGTGTACGTCAGGACGAACGCCAGGCCGTAGAACGGGCCGGTGACGAAGACCATGGCGAGCACGTGTGCGAGCACGGCCGTCCACATCAGGAACTTCTGCTTGCCGGTGTGCACAGCCAGGAACCTGTTGGCAGCGTCGAGACGCTCCTTCTTCTTCAGGTCCTTGGCGGTGAAGTGCTTGGCGAGCACCTTCCTGAAGACGTCGGCGGAGATCAGGTGGAACTTGCTCTCCTCGTCGTAGGTGTAGATGTCGAAGCGCTCGATCATGCCGGCGGCGGTGTTGGCTTCTGCAACCTCCTTGGTGAAGGCCCAGAAGTAGCACAGCGGGAAGAGCACGCAGCTCATGACGCTGGCCACGAGCCACACGTTCAGGTGGTAGGAAGCCAGGATGGCGTGCAACGCGAGGAACGCGAGCGGGATGACGATGAACCGACGGGCGCTGGTGCGCAGCTTACGGTACTGCTCGGTGGCGGCGGATCCGATGGTCTCCTTCCACTGGGAAGTGGTGAAGTCGGTGGCCTCGTTGTTGTCGCTGCCGATGAAGATTTCCGTGGTGTGCGCGGATGCGCTGGCGTCAGACATGATGTCCAACTCCAATCTGGTTGTTTGGTCTGGAAAAGAACGAACCTAAACATTATATAACATAAGCTTAATAAAGTCAATACTTACGACCTCTGTTGGGTGCATTACGAAGTAAGGGAAATAATACTGTGTGACGAGGCAAAATAATCGGCTACCACATCAGCGTCAGTAGTGGTAATAAACGTCTGATAAGGCTGCACGAAATGGGTGAGCGCCTGGCGCCGCTGAGCGTCCAGTTCGCTAAACACATCATCCAGCAATAACAGGGGTTTACTGTCACGGACCGATTCCAAAAGCTGCAATTCCATAATTTTGAGCGCCAGCACCAGCGTGCGTGTCTCACCCCTAGAGGCGGCCTCTTGCACAGGGTGGTCGTCTATGAGGGCGACCAGATCATCACGGTGGGGGCCATATCCGGTGTAACCTCTGGCAATATCCAGGTCCAGTCGCTGTTCCAGTTTGTGCAAAAGCTGCGATTCATAGTGCTCGGGTACAAATTTGGAGGCATATTGCAGGGAAATAACGTTCTGTTTGCCCGCCAGAGACCCGTAGAGCTCGCTGGCGCGGTTATTACAATAGTTTATGAGCTCTGCTCGCTCTCGGGCGATTTGCCCGGCCAATTCGCTCAAACGGAGGTTCCAGACAAATAGTTGCTGCTGCAAACTAGGCGGATTCTTTTTGAGCAGCGCATTTCGCTGCGCCAAAACACGCTTGTAATGCCTGCGCACCGCGCCAAAACCGGGCTTGGTTTGCTCGATCAGGTCGTCCAAAAAACTACGACGTAAATCAGGTGATCCACTGAGCAATAACAGATGATTTGGCTCAAAAACCACCGCTGGGATCATGCGCGGCTGCGTTAGGCGTTGCAACGCCTGGCCATCGATGTCAAAGGTCTTTTTATAGGTGTCGCCGGTGGGACTGGCTTGGACTTTAACCGTGCGATTGCCGGTAGGAGTTTGCGCGTCCAATCTGGCCCAGTCGGCCCCAAAACCAACCATTTCGGCATCTTTTGCCCGGTACGAGCCGCCGCGGGCTACCATTAAAACCGCCTCTAACAGATTGGTTTTGCCGCTGGCATTTGGACCCACAATAATAGACACCCCTGGGTCAAAGGCAAAAGAAGCGTCTTTATAAGACCTAAAATTTTGCAGCCGAATGTCGGTAATCATATCTCTTTATTGTACCCGGCTCCCATACTTGCAGTCCAAAGATCGTCGCTGCGCTGCAGAGCGACTTTGGCTTTGCAAGTATTCGCGCCGGGGGCATTTCAGTGTATTTAGGATTTGAGGGGCATAATGAGGTGCAGGTAATCGTTGGCCTCGGGGTCGCGCAGCACAATCGCGTCTAGCTTGCCGTTAAAACAGAACTCCACTTGGTCACCGCTGAGCGCATGCAACGCGTCCAACAGATAGCGCGAGTTCAGCGTAATTTCGCCCGAGCCCGTAATTTTGGCCACAGCCTTCGCGTTGTTCTCGCCTAATTGGGATGCAACAGATCGGATGCTCAACTCCTGTGAAACTTCGCTCACCTCGATGGTAATACTGCCGGCGCTTTCGCGAGCAAACAAGCTAGACACCTTAGTGACGTTTAACAGATCAGCCCGCTTCAGGACTGCGGTGGTGTTGAAGTTGTTGGGGATAAGATTGCGGTACGGTGGATAACGGCCCTCAATCAAGCGAGCAACCAATTCCACGTCGCCAATCCGGAACAATATCTGTTGATCATCGTGCGTAACTTGCACGTCGCCTTCCGCATCGCTCACGATACGCAGCAAGTCTTGCATGGCCGAAACAGGCACCAGCAAAGAAATTTCGTCAGCATTTGGCGCCAGCATCTTTTCAGCCAAGCGGTAACTGTCGGTGGCAGCCATGTACAATTTTCCCTCGTGGGTATGCATAAATACACCGGTCAAAATAGGCCGAGCCTCGTCGTTTGATGCAGCCAAAACAACCTGCTGCAAGCTCTTTTTGAGCAGCGGAGCAGGGATGGACCAGCTCTGACCCTCTTCAATCGCTGGCATCACCGGAAATTCCTCGGCACTGACGCCATTAATAACTGACTTATACTGATCAGTCACAATGTGCAGTTTGTAGTCGTCCAGATCAAGTTCAATATTGCCGGCGGGCAGGCTGCTCACAAAGTCTTGCATTAGGCGGGCAGGGACGGTAATGGAGCCCTCTTCGGACACTTTAGCCCCAATATATTGCGTAATGGCAATATCCAGGTTAGTGGCGGCAATGCTCACACGGTTATTCACCGTCTTAATAAGCACGTTGGCTAGTACGGGCAGTGTGCCTCGGGCATTAGCTACACGAGCTACGGTTCCGAGTGCTTTGTTTAGGTTTTCCTGGGTGACTTGTAATTTCATGACATGATCCTTCTATTAATAATAAAGAAATAAAGGTTTACCTATTAGTTATAGTATTTATAAGCCCTGTGGACGACGTGGATAACTGGCTTTTTAACAGATACAAATTACCGAAAAATCCTGTGGGTAACGCCTGGGAAAATGTGTGGCTTTTGTTGCGGAAAAGTGCCAGTTTGCGCACAGCCTTTATTCGGCTGACGTTACGGGCTGGGTAAAAATTGTGTTCGTTTGC
The DNA here is from genome assembly GCA_035247965.1 of Saccharimonadales bacterium (SeqCode). Classification (GTDB taxonomy): domain Bacteria; phylum Patescibacteriota; class Saccharimonadia; order Saccharimonadales; family UBA4665; genus CAMLQK01. Next base: position 122,603 of record DATFHW010000033.1, read on the forward strand.
ACTGGTCTTTCGCAGCTTTTCCGCTGCTTGTTCACAGGTTTTACACATACAGTCGGTCCTTAATTTGCGAAATAGCGGCACGGATGTCTGCGTCAAATTGCGATTCTTTTTCGATCTTTTCTACCGAATGGATCGCGGTGGTGTGGTCTTTGCGTCCCAGTTCGCGAGCAATCTTGGGAAAGCTCAGATGTAGCTCGCTACGCAGCATGTACATGGCAACCTGACGGGGAACCACGATGTCTTTGTCGCGCTTTGGCCCCATGATATCCTCGATGGGAACCTGGAAATGTCGGGCGGTGCGCTCAATGATCTGTTTGGCGCTAATGTGCTTTGGGCGGGTTTGGCTGGCGCCGAGCAAAGATGTTGCAACCGAAACTGATGGGTCCAAGCCTCGCATTTCACAAAATGCCAGCAATTGGTTAAGGGCGCCCTCTAGTTCACGAATGTTGGTCTGCACGTTGGTGGCCAGGTAATCGGTGACGTCGGTGGTGAGCTCAATGCCGTGGTTGTGCGCTTTGGTTTGCAGAATGGCGCAGCGCGTCTCGAAATCCGGCGTTTGCATGTCGATGCTCATGCCCCATACGAAGCGTGAACGCAGGCGCTCCTCTAGAGTGGGAATGTCTTTGGGCGGTTTATCGCTACTGATAATGATCTGTTTGCTGGCCTGATGCAGCGCGTTGAAGGTGTGAAAGAACTCTTCTTGGACCTTTTCTTTGCCAGCGATGAACTGAATATCGTCCACGATCAGAACATCGGCGCTGCGGTAGAAGTCGGCAAAGTCGGTGTTCTTTTTGAATCGAACGGCATCTACGAATTCTTGTAGGAACTGCTCACTGGATACGTATACGACGCGGGCGTCGGGGTTGTGTGCTAAAACGGCGTTACCCACGGCTTGCATCAGGTGCGTTTTGCCGATTCCTACGCCTCCATATAAGAACAGCGGATTGTACTTGGTGCCGGGCTGCGCGGCTACTCCTTGGCAGGCGGCGTAGGCTAATTCGTTGCCGGATCCCACAATGAAGTTATCAAAGGTGTATTTTTCGTTTAACCCCTGACGATAGGTGTGAGCAAGGGCGTTGGTCTGCGGTTTGGCAGCCACGGTTGGGGCGTTTTTGGCGGGCGATGGCTGCAGTACGACTGGATCATCGGTTTGCTTGGCGCGACTCAGCGGCGAGTGAATCTTGTAGCTTACTTGTTGTGATTCGATACCGTTCTTGCGAAGCGTCTGCGTAATGAGTTCATTATATTTGCGTTCAAGCTGTTGCTTAATGAAAACGTTTGGCACTCCAATTACGGCGCTTTCGTCGTCCAGACGGAGAAGTGCAGTGTTCTTAAACCACGTTACGAAATTTCCGCGTGATACAGAAATTTCAATTTCACCTAAGACTGCTTGCCACAAGGTGTCTTGCTGCATACCCTCTTCATCCCTCAAGATTCTTTGTTGATACCCCTAATATAGCGTAGTTTTCCACACTTTTCCACACCTTTTTGTAGCAATATCACGTACCCAAATTTTATGCAAAAAGTTATCCCCAATTTGCACTCTCATCTGAAAAACTGTGGAAAATGCTTGGCTAAAAGTGGAAAACTTGGTAATATAAGGGGGTAAACATTGTTATTTTCACCAAGTAACAAGCAAAACATGTAAGTGCATTCGGAGGAACAGAGCAAGGACTTGCTTATGACCCCCGTTTGTTGTAAAGTAGAACTAGTATGCCAAAACGAACCTATCAACCAAAGAAGCGCCACCGTTCACGCGTTCACGGTTTTATGAAGCGTATGGCCAGCCGTGCTGGTCGTGCCGTTATCAAACGCCGTCGCATCAAGGGTCGCGCACGCTTGACTCACTAAGATTCACCTCGTCTTTTTGACGCCTGAATTCTATAAACTAACGGGGGCTGCCACCATATGATCAATCGCAAATACCGATTTCATGGGCACGGCAGCCTCCGTTTTGTGTACCAACACGGCAAAACCATTCGCAGCGCCTATGGATCGCTTAAGTTTGTGGCCAATCCACGTCGCAAACATTACCGACTGGCGGTGGTGGTGAGTCGCAAGGTACATAAATCGGCCGTTGTTCGCAATCGCATTCGCCGTCGTATATATGAGACAGCGCGTTTGTACGAGAGCGCAATGGCCCAGCCGTATGATATTGTGTATACCGTATATAGCGACCAGCTGGCCACGATGGACGCCAGCGAGTTGCGCGAACGGGTACGGGACAAGCTTGTAGAGGCCAAGATTTTATTGCCGAATACTCCCGTTTCCAGCGGTACTCATGCTATAGTTAAGCCTAAGGAGTTATGATTTTATAATGTTTACCACACTTATTGTTCAGCCGATTTTTAACGTCCTGGTATTTATTTATGCCATGCTGCCGGGCCACAATTTTGGCTTGGCGCTGATTTTGTTCACGATTATTATTCGCCTCTTGATGTGGCCGCTGGTTAAAAAGCAGCTGCACCAGGTAAAGGTGATGCGCAAGATCCAGCCGGAATTGCGCAAAATTAAGGCTGCTACCAAGGGTGATCGTCAAAAAGAATCAGTGATGACTATGGCGCTGTACAAAGAATACGGCGTGAATCCATTTGGTTCGATTGGCCTGACGCTGCTACAGCTGCCAATTTTGCTGGGTTTGTATAGCGGCCTCAACAAATTGGTGCACGACCAGCACGCGATCTTTAGTTTTGCGTACCCGTTCCTGCAAAACTTTAGCTGGATGCAACACATTTCGCACAATATTCACGCCTTTGACGCGACGCTGTTTGGCGTGGTTGACCTAACGCGCAGTGCTGTGGGCGCTCACGGTCTGTACTGGCCGGCGCTGATCATTGTGACTGGTAGTGCCATTGTGCAATTCTTCCAGAGTAAACAGCTGACTCCAACCGACAAAGAAGCACGCAAGTTACGTGACATTCTAAAAGGTGCGGGTGACGGCAAGCAAGCTGACCAATCAGAGGTGAATGCTGCAATTAGCCGCACGACCATCTACTTCTTGCCAGCCATGATCTTCTTGTTCACAATCAACATTGCCTCGGCGCTCAGCCTGTATTGGTTGGTTGGTGGTTTAGTGGCGTTTATCCAGCAGTCAATTATTCTGCGCGAAGACAAAGAAGAGCTAGAAGCTGTTACTGACGGCAAAGACACCAAGAAAAAATCTGCCAAAACTGCTATTGAGGCCGAAATTGTGAGCGAGCCAAAACCTGCCGCCAAGACCAAGAAGAAAGGCTCAAGTCAGAACCGTAAAAAACGGAGGAAATAAGAGTGGAAGAAGCAATTGTCTACGCAAAGAAATATCTGGAAGATGTGCTGTCGTTCTTTGGGCTTAACACCGAAGTGCACGCAACCAGCGAAGATGATGTGATTGAACTCGAGGTCCCCTCAACGCACCTGAACGGGTTTTTGATCGGCCAACATGGTGATACTATGCGAGCTCTGCAGTTTTTGGTGAGCAATGCTTTGAAAAACCAGGGCTATGAATATACTCGGGTGAATGTAGATGTTGCCGAGTACAAAAAGCAACGAGCTGATCGTTTGCGCACAAAAGCCGAAGATTGGGCTAAATCAGTTCGTGATTCCGGTCAGGAAATGGAACTGCGTCCGATGGCGGCGGTTGATCGTCGTGTGGTGCATAAGTTGGCGCAGGAGCTGGGTCTGATAAGCGAATCTGTTGGCGAAGGCCGCGATCGTCACATTGTTCTAAAGCCTGCCGAGTAGCATATGCCTGCAACCAAAAACGCGCCCCGAATATTATTTTCGAATGCTAATCTTGCCGAGACGGCAAACCTAGCCAGCGCACCGCATCGACCTATCTTGAGTCCCCGCGCGGTGGGTACATTTGCAACACGTGTGGGTGCTGATGGCGTGGATTGGCAGCCGTTTTATCCAACGTATCCGGCATCGGCCCAAGCTTTTGCACGGGCAGTGGCAGCAGGCCACATTAAAGATTTTGCGTTGCACCAAAGTTTCAATAATGAGTCGCAGCATGCGGGTGCAGCGGGTTTGCGCCATCGGGTGCTCGCCAGCAAACTCGGTCAGAAACTAATGTTGCCGTCGGTGGCCGATTCTGCCAATTTCATGGCCGATATCCAACAGCGTACTGACAGGCATGTGCCAATTGTGTATTTCCCGCGTGAATCAGACGAACTTGATAGGCAAATTCGCGAGAACGGAAAGGGCAGCATGGATTTGTTCCAGCCGAAAGCCGCACACCTTTCAATGTGGGAGGCTCGCACCGCAAAAGACTTGGGTGAGGCCATGGACGAGCGTGACTACAAAGCCTGCCTTGACACGCATCACGCGCAGGGTGGCGGTATGTTTGACACGTTGCTTACCGCGAGCGCTTCGCGGGCTCGGGCAGTTCATTTGGCAGTTGCGCGATACGATGTGCCATATGCCGAGGTTGATATTCCAGGTGATTTGGCTATCGCGCGCAGTGGCACGTACACTGGTCCCATTGGCGCGGCATTTGACGCAGTTGACGAACAAGGCAGTCTAGAATACGTGGTTGTTGAAGCTCCTGTTAGCGGCATTGCGTACGCTACTGGCTATACTGCTTTGCGTGATATCGCGCAGGTGTACACAGAGTTGGTTGACGGCGTTCGCGAACGCTATGCCTAGATGTCGGTTTCTTCGCCCAGCGCTTCTTTGTAAACAATAAGTGTTTCTTGAGCCATACGTTCCCATGAATACTTCTTGAGCTGTTGCTGGCCATTGGCGATCAGCTGTTTTTTGAGCACCGGACTACTGACAACTTCGGCAACTTTCTGAGCCAAATCTTTGGGGCTGCGCGGGTTAAAGTAGTGGGCGGCATCGCCGTAGACCTCGGGCATGCAGCTGGCATTACTGCTAACAACTGGTGCTTTGTGTGCCATGGCTTCCAGTGGTGGTAGCCCAAAGCCTTCGCTCAGACTAGCGAATACGTAGGCTTGGCAATGTTGGTACAACCATTTGAGCTCGGCATCAGATACAAATCCGGTAAAAATAATATGTTTGTGAATGTCGCGCAGCTCGGCCCAGGCCATTAATTCGTCGTAGTGCTTTTCGATTTTGCCAGCAATAACTAACGTGAGTTCGGGGTGCGTTTTGTGCAAAACCTCGAAACCCTTAATTAAGCCAAACAAGTTTTTGTGCGGAAAAGCGGTGCCCACGTACATAATAAATTTTAAGTTGGCAGGTACTTTGGTGGGCTGCTCGGCGGGCATAGGCAAGGGTGGCTCGCTGGATTCGTAGGTGACGACCATTTTTTTGGCGGTCCAGGGTTGAAGCTGCTGGAACTCTTTGGCTACTGTTTTGGTAGGTACAATAATTTTTTTGGATTTAACGTGTGCCTGCCAGACCAAAAAACGATACAACCAGATTTTGATCTTATAAAACAACAGTGGTGTGCTGCCGCGTCGAACATAATAGTACATAGTAGTGTCGTGTGAAGTGGTAACGATGTTGCCAAAGTACAACAGGGGTTGTTGCGACATCACAAAGTGCACCATAGTGGCTTTTAGGCGATACAATTGCCATGCAAAACCGAATTGATCAAGTGGGTTGAGCGAGAATTGTGCATAGCGGCAGGGAACTGCATGAAAGTTGCTATTTTTGGGCTGCCAGGGGTCGTCAGGCTGCACCAAAATGGTGTAGCGATGATACGAATCAATATTCTGCATGTGCTCAATAAGACGATCAACATAACGACCAGTTGATGAGCGACGAATACGAGCGTCAATAACGATATGGTGGCGTGGCTTATTCATTGCTATAATTATATCTAGAAAATGCAAACTGCAAAACGAATTCCATATTACGCAAGTCTTGTGTTACTGGCATACATGCCGTTTCATATTTTTTTGGCGCAGTCGCTGAGTTTGGTGACTGGTGGTTTGGATGTCTGGAAAATTGCCAAAGACATCTTGCTGGCCGTGGTGGTTTTGTTCGCTATTTGTTTGGTTTGGGGGACGGGAAGAGCAACCAAGCAATTCAAGTTGCTGTTTGCGGTAAGTGCAGCCTATGCCGCAATGCACGCTATTTTGTGGATCGCGCATCCGGATATTTACAAGCAAAGTGCCGAGCTCGGCGTTTTGTATAACTTACGTCTGCCGGCATTTGTTTTGCTGGGATACTCGGCAGTATTACTCAAGCCTGACCTCTATAAAAATCGCACACTCATTGCACTCATCTTGGGTGTGAGCGGCGTGGTGGCGCTGCTGGGTGTGATCCAATACTTCTTGCCGCCCGATATTTTGACACACGTGGGGTATAGTATTGAGCGCGGCGTCCGTCCGAACTTCTTTATTGATAACAAAGCTGGTTTTCCGCGGATTATGTCTACGCTACGCGAGCCAAATGCACTGGGCGCGTATCTGATTATCCCAATGTCGCTAACCGTGCTTGTGTGGGCAAAAGTCAAAGAGCAAAAGCACAAGTTATTGTTAATTGCTTTGTTCGCTTTATATAGCGTGGCGCTATTGTGGACATTTTCGCGGAGCGCGTGGATTGGTGCGATTATCGCCGTGGGGTTGGTGCTAACCTGGAACTATCGCACAGTACTGTTACACTTTGTGCGACGCTTTTGGCTCGTGTGCTTACTGGCATTGCTGGGCTTGGGCGCGGTAGCGTACGCTCAGCGAAACACGCCGTTCGTACAAGGGTACATTAGTCACACCAGCAATGATAAAGACATCGATTCCAACCAGTACCATTATCTATTTGTAAAACAAGGCATAGAGGGAATTATTCATCAGCCGCTCGGCCACGGGCCGGGCACAGCGGGGCTGGCATCGATCCAGAATCCGAAAGGCGGACAACTCACCGAGAACTACTACGTGCAGATCGGCTATGAAGTTGGAGTGATCGGCCTCCTGCTATTTGTGGCACTTAACGTGATGATTTACGGAATGTTGTGGCGTACGCGAACGACCATGCTGGGCGCAGCACTCTTGAGCAGCTTTTGGGCGTATGTGCTTATTAATATGCTGCTTCATTCGTGGAGTAACGAAGCGGTTGCATGTCAGTGGTGGTTACTTGCAGGAATGGCGGCCGCCGGCGCAGCTCAGAGCTCAAAAGTTAAGAAGTCTGCTTTCCGGTCAAGCGCCACCAAACACGACGAATAGCGCGCAACTTGTGCGCGTTGGGCGGCAAGTCATGCAAGAATAGTCCCCAGATGTATTGAATAGTGACGGTGCGATCCCGCTGAATACGCCGTCGTTCCCTCAGTTTTTTAGGGGTTAGGATCAGCGATTTACCGGCTCCTTTTAGGGCTGCCCAGCCATTGTGGCTGCGTACTAAGGCGTTTAGAAACGACATCAAGTAGGCCAGACAAAAGCGCGGATATACTCGCCATAACAGCGACGCAGGCATGTCTTTTACCAATACGAGTGGCAAATTTTTCATATACTGATAGGTGGTAAAGCCGCTGGGCATGGCGTTGCTGGTGACGCTTTGCTTGTGATACACCTTTGATTCTGGCACGTAGCGCACTTTCCAGCCGGCCAGCTGGGCTCGAAAACTCAGGTCAATGTCTTCGTAGTAGGCAAAAAAGTCCTGGTCAAACAGACCAATTTTTTGCAGCATGCTGACGCGATACATACTAGCGCCGCCGGACGCGCCAAATATATTGCCGCCATCGTCATGAGTGCGAACAGGTTGGTCGCGATCGCGCGGATACGGCAATCCCCAAATTGAATACTGGTCGCCGGTGCTGTCATATGTTTTGCCATCGGCGTGCAGTAAATTGCAGGCAGCGATACCATAAGAAGGGTTTTTGTCTAAAAATGCAACTAAGTGCTTGAGCCAATCTTTGTGGGCGATCGCGTCGTTATTAAAAGGTGCTACGTATGCGGCATTTTGTTCGATAGCCAGTTCCATGCCAGGGTTGACGCCACCGGTGTAGCCGTAATTTTTTTCGCGGTAAATGGCAATAACGCGTTCGTCTTGAGCGGTGTATTTTTTGATAATCTTTCGGGAATCATCACGTGAGCCATTGTCTACAATCACAAGTTTGAAGTCGTGAAGACTTTGGGCGAGTACTGACTCGATGGCGGGAGCCAACATGTCAGCGCCGTTGTAATTTGGTATAACAACAAAAACAGACTTTTGCATAATGTCTCTATATCTTATAATGTTTAACTAGTATATGAAACTCCAAAGTATCTTGAATAAACGGAACCGCGCGTTACTGCGGGAACTTGTCGTTACTGACTTTAAACTGCGCTACCAAGGGTCGATATTAGGTTATCTGTGGTCATTGCTCCGCCCGCTTTTCTTGTTTGCCATCATGTATATTGTGTTTGGTAAATTCCTAAAGATCGGATCCAGCGTGCCGCACTACCCTATTTATTTGCTGTTGGGAATTGTGCTGTGGGGCTTCTTTACCGAAGCCACATCACAAGGGCTTTCGGCAATTGTGGCTCGCGGTGACCTGATTCGTAAGGTGAATTTCCCCAAGTATATTATTGTGCTGTCGGGCACGTTGTCGGCACTCATTAACCTGTTTTTGAACCTGCTGATCGTGGCGTTCTTTATGGTGATTAACAAAGTAGACATTCACCACGGCATTGTGCTGTTTCCGCTCGTGCTTATTGAGCTTTATGCAATTGCGCTGGCTGTAGCCTTCTTCTTGTCGGCAGCGTTTGTGAAGTATCGCGACATTAGTCACATATGGGAGATCTTTCTGCAGGCCGCTTTTTACGCCACGCCTATTTTGTATCCTATTACATTGGTGCTGAGCGCCAACAAAACAGCGGCGCAATTGCTTATGTTGAACCCGGTCGCACAGCTTATTCAGGATGCGCGCTATACCTTGGTAAGTCACCAAACAGTTACGCTGTACAACCTCGTCCACAACCCGTGGGCGCGCGCTATACCTTTTGTGATTGTTATTGTCATGGTAGCGGTGGCGGTGTTGTACTTCCGCCGAAACTCTAAATATTTTGCGGAGGATGTGTAAATGCCGCAAAAGAAGGCTATTGTTACTGTTGATAAAGTAAGCAAAACGTTTAAGCTGCCGCATGAAAAGCGTAGTGGCGTTAAGCAGATTTTTGTAGACGTATTTAAACACAAGAGTGGTTTTGAATCGCAGCAAGTGCTAAAAGACATTTCGTTCGAGATTGAAGAAGGCGACTTTTTTGGCATCGTGGGACGCAACGGTAGTGGCAAGAGTACGTTGCTAAAACTGCTGGCCAATATTTACACTGCCAATAAGGGTAATGTGCAGGTAAATGGAAGCCTAACTCCCTTTATTGAGCTGGGTGTAGGATTTAATCCAGAGCTGACCGGCCACGAAAACGTGTACCTTAACGGTGCATTGCTGGGCTTTAGTCGCAAGGAAATTGCCGAAATGTACGATGACATCGTGGAGTTTGCCGAACTGGAGCGCTTCATGGATCAGAAGCTCAAAAACTATTCTTCTGGTATGCAAGTACGCTTGGCGTTCTCGATTGCAATTCGTGCTCGTAGTGATATTTTGCTGCTTGACGAAGTTCTAGCCGTAGGCGATGCCGTGTTCCAGCATAAGTGTTTCAACTACTTTAAAGAACTGAAACGTCGGGGCCAGACTGTGATTTTTGTAAGTCACGATTCTACTGTCCTGCAAGAGTACTGCAATAAGGGCATCTTGCTTGAAAAAGGCAAGATTGTGAGTCGCGGCAAGATCAACAAAGTAGTGCGCGACTACATTGATATTCTAAACAAACATGAAGCAGCTCAGGATAAGTCCGACGAAAAAGCTGGTCCGTTCAAGGAAGAAGACAAGTCCAAGCGATGGGGTGAAGGTAGCATGGTTGTAGCCGATGCCACCACATATGACCCGGCAACCGGCAAAGTACGTAAGCTATTTAGCGAAAAAGAAGGTACCATTGGCATCCGGGTAACCTACGAGGCCAATAAACCAACCGAAAAGCCAGTGTATGGAATCACAATTATGAACCCGGCCGGCCAGTACGTTTTCCAGTCGAACACATTATGGTCACAGGTTAAAACCACGCTGGTCAACGAAGGTAAAAAAGCAGTGGTAGAGTGGGAGATTCCTAACGTCTTTAACACCGACGACTTTATAATTGCTCCAGCAGTTGCCGACGAATTTGGCAGTATCATTTTTGACTGGCGTGAAGATGTAGCGTCGTTTAAAGTACGCAAGAGCTTGCACAGCTCAGCATTCATAAATATTGATCATAAAATTAGGATTGCCAAGTAGTGAGTAGCAACCATAACGAGGATAAAAAGATGAAAAACGTTGTTGATAAGAGTTTGGCTGACACCGGCGAGCGCATGATTCCTGCGTACCACAAAGGCCACATGGTGTACGGTGAGCACATCGTACGCTACCAAGCGGCGCTTCCTCTTGTTAAGGGTAAAACTGTTTTGGACGTTGCCTCGGGCTCTGGCTATGGCTCGTCATTTTTGAGCACAACCGCCAAAAAGGTTTACGGTGTGGACGTAGATAAAGACGCCATTGCATACGCAAAGAAGAACTATGCCAGCAAGAACACTGAATTTGTTTTGGGCGACGGCACGAGCATCCCGCTCGAGGACAACAGCGTAGAAGTAGTAGTGAGCTTTGAAACAATCGAACACATCGAGGATTACGAAACCTTTATGAAAGAAGTAAAACGCGTTCTGAAGGACGACGGTTTATTTATTCTTTCTACACCGAATGACGTGGAGTTCCCCGAAACCAACCACTTCCATATTCACGAATTCGAACGCACAGAATTGCAAAAGCTGGTTGCCAGATACTTTAAGCACACGAAATCATACTATCAGGCGACCTGGCTATACAATGCGCTGATTGACGAAGCGGGCATCACCAAAGAATGGGAGTCACCGGTTCAGACCATTCAAACGGCCCCCGTTAACCTAGATAAGTGCATTTATTTCTACATGCTCTGCACAAACCGCAAGTTGACTGAATCGGTTGAACCGCTCGCGGCAATATCTGAACATTGGAGTGCTCGCCAAATTCAAGAATACGAAGCTGGCGTGCGCATGCACATTGAGGACCAGGGCGCAGTGATGAAACATCACGAAAATACAATTTCTCAAAAAGAAGCCGAACTTGAAATGACGCGCAAGGAACTTAATCGTTTGCAGACTGAGCTGAACCACATACAGAAATCTGTAGTCGGCCGGTTGTACCAAAAGGCCGCTCGTTTGCGCAAGAAATAGCCACGCGCCTTAATAAAATACCGCCCTATCAGGGGCGGTATTTTTATGTGGCAAAAGTTCCGTGATTGACGTTGGCCTAACGCCGAAGCGCTGATTTAGTTCAGCGCTTCAATCTTTTCAAGGTAGTCGTTCTTACCGTACTCGCCAATAATTTGCTGCGAGGCAGCGCCCATGTCTTGCAGGGATTCATCGGACGTTATCTTTTTATTAAGAATTTTCTCGAGTACCTCTGCCATCGCAGGAATGTTGGTGTGATCAATGGCGTAGCCATTCACGCCTTCTTTGAGCTGCTCGTCAACACCGGCAGCATCGTTGCGCAGCACCACGCAGCCCATAAACATACCTTCAGCTACATACAGACCAAACGTTTCATTCAGTGAGCAGCACATCACTACGTTACTTTTAGCCATAATTGCCAGTGCGTCTTCGCGCGGCATTGGACTATGAATGTCTACGTGCTTACCAAGGGTAGAGTCACCGATCCATTTAATCTGCTGTGAAATATAATCGTCGCCGATTGCCAGCAGAGTTAAGCTGAAATCGCGATAGTTTTTTGGATTTTTCTGGTAGTAGCGCAGCAAGAAATCTTGGAACGCAGACAGGGCAATCAGTTGGCCCTTCCGGCCGTCAGCTGGTGTTCCCGAAATAAAGAATCGCAGTTTATTGTAGTCGCTTACTTTGCGTTCGCCGCAGAATTTTTTGGGCACATCAACCAGCAGTGGGATGGTTTGAATGCGCTTAGTACCCAAAATAACGTGATACTCTTTTTGAGTGCGTTTGGACGGAACAGCAATAGTGAGCTTTTGTTTATCGGCTAATTTACGAATACGATTTATGTTGCGCTTCTGTACAAAGTCACGGTTAATGCCTGGAATCTGTGCTTTATCTTCGTGAATAAACCAGTAGGCGTGGGCTAGTTTGCCACTTTCTAGCTCGCTCAGCACAAAGTCACGATAGTTGTCATAAATAGCAATGGTGTTCATAAGCACAAAGTCGTCTTTGCGCAAATTAAGTTGCATTTTGATCATGCGAGGACTGAGCGCGACGGCAGCTTTATCTACTTTAATGCCCATTTCACGTAGGGACCGTAAGTGGTTTTTGGTGATATGCGGTGTCACGACGTGAATGTTCTTCGCGCCATATTTGGCAGCGTATTCGCGGATGATCTGCACGAGGACAACGGGTGCGCCGGTGTTGTCGATAGGGTGCGAGATAAATACAAAACGGCGCTCGCGTTTCGTTAGGCGCTCACGTGTTTGAGTCTTGGCAATTTGCAGTGCGAGCTCACCGGAACGGCGCAAGCCCTTGCGACGTGCGTACCGAATAACACGACCAGATAGACGAACCACGCGTTTGGCCTGGTGGATTGGCCCGCTGCCCGAAGGAGGAGTTGCGGCTGCCGCTTGTAGCGTTTGCTCGCTTGGAATATGCAGTGCAGCGCGGTATTCGCGCTCTTCCTTGAATGGCCGGTGCTTCTCATTAATAATGCGCGCGATAGGCTTAGTGAGGTTTGTCCAGTAATAGCGCGGTTTGAGCGCGATAATACGTTTTTTAATAGTGGCCAACATTTTGCGGTCACCGTGTGCCTTTTTGAGCATGGCGGTAATGGCATCGGAAGACAGGCTGTCTAGGCGAAGCGCTGCATCTTCGGCTAATAAATCTTCGCTGAGCGGGTCGCCGCCATTGGTAAGAATAGCTAGCTCGCCCCACACGAAGTCCATAACACGGGTGCGCCACGAGAAGCCATTTTCTTCGCCTTCTTGGTTGAGGCTCACCACAATATTGGCGTGAATGTAGTAGTTAATACGGTCCTCAAAGTCGACCCAATCTACAAAGAACATGCTCTTATTGAATAAGTTGTGTTCTTTTGCAAACGCCAGTGCTTTGTCGTACTGGCGCGAGAAATCAGGGTTTGGGTTGAACGGATTTTTGCCGCCCACAATTACAAACTTAAAGTCTTTTTGCTTGCTTAGTTCTAAAATGGAGCCCAGCAATTCCTCGATTCTAAACCAAGGATACAGACCACCAAACCACATCACTACAAAGTCATCCTTTTTGATGCCCAGGTCAAGGTAGGGGTTTTTGTGGGAAACAGCTGGCGTGTCGTGAATGCCAAACGGCGCAATTATAATGCGATCTTCACGATACGAACGTGGATTGATAATACCAAGCGAGGACAGTACGCCCACGTAGAAAGTTTTTTGCTTCTCGCTGGCACACAAGAAGTAATCGCCGCGACGCAACACTTCGTTAAAGCGTTGGATGTCAGCCATGTAATTACGGTATTCGGTGTCGATATCGGCAGATTCGCGAGCCGAAACCTCTACGTAAATGGGCACATAGGCGTCCAAAATCAAGAGGACAGATGGGTCAATATTTTCGGCCACAAAGACAGAGTCGTTGCCCATACAATAACTAATAATAACCGCATCATAGGTGTTAATGAGATCTTTGAACTGATCGTCGAGTCCCCAGTTGGTGAGCTTTATGCCCTCGTGTTCGGTATGCTCTTGCGGAAAGGAATTGTTAATGCCGATGGTAACGTCAACGCCATTGCGCTTTAGACCTTGGGCAAGGCCCCAGGCGCGCATGCCGCCGCCTTCAACAGTTTGATATTGGGGGGTGGGTACAGGACCATAACTAATAACAAGACAGGTCTTAATTTCTTCTACAGACATACCTAAATCATACCAGCTTTACGGGGTTTTCGCTATTATTGTATCTCTGGCTGGTTAGAGATAATGTGTTCTTTCCAAGAGGTGAACCCTGGGTTCCACACATGGAACTCAATCATGCCACTGCCGGTATGGCGCAGCGAGACCAAAATGGCTTCGTCTTTTCCATCACCATTAAGGTCGGCAAACTCGATCTGGTAATCAGCAGGTGTGGCAAGCTGCGGCAGGTTAGAGACGATGTGGCTCTTCCATGACTTTTCGCCTGGATTCCACTCATGGAATTCCACCATACCGCTACCTGTATTGGCGTAGGAAACCAAAATGGCTTCGTCTTTGCCAGTGCCATTTGGATCAGCGAATTTTACAATGTTCTGCAACGGGCTGATAGTTCCTCGGTTGGTTATATCGTGATACAGCCACGACTGTAAACCTGAGCCCCAGCCATGGAACTCGATCATGTTACTACCGGTGTTCTGATACTCCACCACGATGGCTTCGTCTTTTCCATCACCATTAAGGTCGGCAAGAGCGATCTGGTCGTCCGTGGGGTCTATAGCGGCCAGGTTAGACGGTGCATGGGTGATCCAGCTCTTCATGTCGCGATTCCACACGTGAGCTTCTACCTGACCGCTGCCAGTACCCGAAAGGCCGAACAAAACGGGGTAGTCCAGACCGGTGCCATCAAGGTCGCCAAACAATACCTGGGAGTAGGGGTAGTTAATGCTGGCTTGGTTGGTGGCAATATGGCTGCGCCATGATTTAAAGCCATCGTTCCAGATATGTGCCTCTACACAGCCTGATCCTGATCCAGAGTTAATCAAGAACACTCCGGCATCTTTATTTCGGTCGACTTTGTAAAAGCTGACAGTGGTTGAAACATTAGTTTGATTGGTGGTACAGCGCCCCGATTGGGTAGACCCGAACCAGCCGGTAAAAATATCGTAGAAATGCTGATTGCCGCTAAAGTGCGGAGTGTACCAGTATAGGGCCGCCGTAGAACCATTGTCCATGTGCACTGGGGTGCCATCGATGGTAGTGTATCCGTCATAGTAAGTAGTGGAACCGCTAGGGCATCGCTGGAATGTCCCCTGGGTCATGGGGCCTGAATAGCAGCTTTGGGGGTCGTCAGAGTTGTCCCAGTTGCCTTTAATGACCGCCCATCCCACATTGCCCTCAGACCGTTGTTGTCCAAACTTAAGTAGCCACGCAGCGCGAATCACCTGTTGTGAAAACCCTACTTTGGAACTACTGTTTACGCACGTACTATCAATGGAAGTAACCGTGGTGCCATTTATCGTGTATAAGTTAACACCAGAGTAACCGTAGCTGCCACCGCTGTCCGGGCAGCCATACCCCACAGCTGCAGCATATCGTTTAACGCTGCACCCGGCAGTTCCTGTAACCAAACTCTGTTCTTTTTGAAGCGTAGTTAACAAAACACGTGGGTTGATGCCGTACGCCTGAGCAGCATCATAAATAACCTGGCCAGCGGTAACGTTTCCACCATACTTATAGCCAGTTGACGGAGAATATCCGGTTGGATCGATTGCCAAAAAGCCATTATTAGGGCTAATACAACTGCTGGCAAATCCATTCAAGAAGTTGTTGATATCAGCCGCAGTCATAGTAGACGTGTCATTAAAGACAAAGTCGTCAATAATATTGTTATTGTTCATGGCAGCTTGTGTGTGCATAGCAGGGATGATTCCCGCACAAATTGTCACAGCTACAACCAGCAGTGAGATGCGAGCCAACGCTTTTTTCATTATTCAGAAACCTCTAGTTTTAACGCATCTGTTGCGCTTTTTGTTTGGCCGTTAAGTGTTGCTGTGGCTGTAATTTGCCATGATCCAGTAGTAAGGCCAATGTCTTGTAGTTTCCAGTCCCAGTATGCCGAGCCTCCGCTATCGGCAGTCTCGCTGGCGAGGGATTTTGTGACGCCATCTTTACTAAACGAGATCACACAGGTTGCACCAGGTGTCGTGGTGCAAACGGATGCAATTTGACTAGGCGCCGGTGAGCCGCTCAAATTAGGGTGGTGGTTGCTTACAAAATCACCGGTTGGTGCAAGCAGTACCGCAGTGCTGTTGTCACCGTCTTTTTGAGCTGTGCCGGTTGGGTTATCGCTGGATTTATTTGAACTGGACGTACTTTTAGATCCACTGTCCGAAGATGCTGTAGCTGAAGTTTTTACTTCGCCTTTGGTATCTTGGCTAGCGGTAATGGCCGGTGGTCGTTTGTGGAAAAAGTACGTGGTATTAGTGAGCTCCAATGCTGTTACTACGCCAGCAATTACTACGACGCCTGCGCCAAGCAACAAAAAGAGCTTCTTTTTGCTTTTGTGAGTTTGAAATCTTTTTCTTCGTTCCATAAATATACAACTTCTAACGTTTGTTCATAATATTATAACCTTAAGTAGTTTGAAGAGCAAACGCATTACATCTTAAAACGCACCCAAAATAAGGTGAGGTCTTCAGGCTGCGGGTTTAGCTTTAGGGTCGACGGCACGGGCAATGCGATGCAGTGCCACCGCGCAGCCAGCAATGATAATGGCCATTCCCAGTGTTCCCACAAGTGCCTTGGGCTGGGTAAACCAGCTGGAAACAACAAAGTTATAGCTATATAACATAAATAAAACAGTCTGCAGAACGTTCAATCCAAAACACACATGAAGCCATACTTTATTTTTGAGCCGCAGCAAATACCAACAACCCAGTCCCATCAGCAACACGACTGAAGCTTCGGCAAAATGCAGCGCACCAAGGCCTTTGGGCCAGCCAATAATGAGACAACATAGAATGAGCGGCATAAATATTAGAATGAGCAGGTCTTTTTCACGGATCTTGTTATACAAGCCCACCACGGCTGGTACCGCTAAACCTACTCCTATTGATCCGGGAATGCTGAAAATGCTAAATGCCCACAGTCGGCGCCCCAGCGCCTGGCCGCCCTCTGAAAAAATAAGCTGGTAGGGGCTGAGCTGATAGAATAGCGTCTCTAAACGGATCCCCAGCAATCGGAAGGGTGATGTGTGATGGAACTGCTGCATGATTTCTTTTTTCTGGGCAATTTGAGGTATGCCTTCGGTAGAGAATGGATAATAGATAAACGTGCTGGGCTTTTTGTATTTTACGGCGGCAGTCAGAAGCCATGGCAGAGCAAACACTGCGCTCCATAATGCAACAATAAGTGTGTCGCGCCAGCGTTTATGTAGCAGCAGCAGAATACCGGTGGTGCCAATGTAAAGTATGCCGAGGTCGTGTGTTAGGTAGGCGAGACCACTGGCGATGCCGGCAAGCATGGTGTAGCGCAACCGCTTCTCGTAGATTAACAGCCACGAGGCGAGTACAAAAAAGATTACCAATGACTTTGGCCAGGTAAAAAACGCGTTATATAAGAAGAAATGGCTCGGTACAATAAACAAGAGTGTGGCCTGTGCGGTGCGACGGGTAAAGAATCGTGCCAGCAAGAAGAAAGCGGGCACTACAAATAGGCAGTTTAGAATTTGCGCAATGATTTGGAACTTTAAATAGGTGTGGTCAAGGTCAAGACTGTCGCCACCCCAGGTATATCCAATGGGAGTTTTGTCCCCGAGCAGCATAAAATACTGCGCGGTTACTGCGCCCATAAGTGGCGTGCGCTGAAAGAAATGCACGCCCCATTCATCAATAAAACTGTCTTTAGCGGGGTCGGAACGGTTAGCTATAAATTGCGCTTGGCGATAGGGAATGTAGTTATCGTTGGCGTTCGTTTGCGCTACATTTAACACTTTTACGCTCAGCACCTCATAGTGACTGCCGGCTACGGGTTTAGGATCGGGAATGAACTTTTGTGTGTTGCCCCCAAGCGGCATTTGCATAAAGAAGAGTGCAAATAGACTCATAGCTACAAAACAGGCTAGCGGAAAACGCATTTTCCACACGGCGCGGTACATGTGATCTTTTACAAAAAAGAACGCGCCAGCCAAAATAATTACCCAGCCTGCTACTTGCAACCACACATGCGAAATGTCCAACATGTAGCTTGCCAGGGCCAGTAAAGCAAACAACCCTACGCTGGTTAAATAGCCTAGACACAATATAAGCGCCGGTTTATCCGCCGCCAGTTTGGATTTTGAAATAATGGTGTAGCCGGGCACCAAAAGCGTTAGGTGCACAAAAATAAAGTAGAGCAACATATGCATGATGCTTTAACTATAGCACAAGCTTTTTATGATTTAAGAAGGAGTTTTAAGCGCTTGAATCTTAGACACAATGCCAGTGGTGCTGATGGTCTTGGGCGTGTTCGAGACGATCACCTTAGTACGAGCGCCAACGCTGTCTAAATGTTCATTCACCGCAGGATTTACGGCCTCGTAATTTAAGAACAGGACGTCCGGTGCAAGAGCCTCTAATGTTTGGCGAGTGTAGTGCGGTAAATCACCAATGAATACGTAGTCAACATAGCGAATGGCGGCAATAATTTGCGCGCGCTCTTGTTCACTAACAATGGGGCGTTGTGAGCCCTTTTTTTGACGAACGCGTTTGTCGCTCGTGACGTGCACGATCAAGGTATCACCTTGCGCCTTTGCCTCTTTAAGATGAGCAATGTGACCTGCGTGCAGAATATCGAACACGCCACCCAGCAATACCACATTTTTAAGTGTGGGCCGCAGACGTGAGAGTTCGTCAAGAGAATGAATAGCTGCCATCATGTGTAGTATAACAGGCAATCGTTCACGTAATGTTATAATACGCCCATGAGTGAAACACCAAACATGAATTTTGCCGGACACAATATTGACACCTCGCAGCACACCGGCGGCGGGAATGAACACACCTCGGCATGGTCGCACTGGTCTCAGGTACACATGCGAGAAATGCGTGTCTTGCATGAAGCGGGCATCCTAGGCCTTGAGAATCGTGATTGGCGTAACGTGGCCGAGCACAGCATGGTGGTTAACGCCACAGCTGTTTTTATAGCTCGTAAATTAGCAGAAGCCGGCCAGGATATTGATGTTGCCTTGGTTGATGAAGCCAGTATGTTGCATGACGCCACAAAGCGACTCGAAAAAGAAAATGGCATTAGTTATGGCAATGAACATGAATCATCTGTTCGCGAAGAATTTTTGGGCAAGCAAGGCTACTCGCCAGAAGTAATCGCTACGACTGAATACACCGGGCGCGTATCCGAAATCTTTATTGATGATCCGGCAGAACGGCGCGCTGCTGTAGAAGCAGTGCCACTCGCACAGCTAGTAGTTGCTTATTCCGACGCGCGAGTGCGCAATACTAACATTGTGCCGCTGGAGCAAGCTCGCGACATGAATAAGCAAAAAGTTCCCGCCGATGCTGCAATTTATGACCAATGGTATGACTTTTACCATGATGCTGAAACGCGCATTTTTACTGCCATGCAAGACCCCGGCATGACTCCTGACATGCTGAACGATACTTCGGTTACAGACATGGTCCAGCAGGACTATGAGCTTGCAGGCTACTAAACAGCACGTGCAAAAAGCGAACAAACAACGAATCAGTTTTGCACTGTGACAGAGTTTGCTATAATGCGAGAAAACAACCAAATATAAGCGAGGGTATTTCGTGGACTACGACATTTGTATCATTGGTGGTTGTGGACATGTAGGTCTACCACTTGGTATGGCTTTTGCAGAACAAAACAAGCAGGTTGTGCTATATGACATCAATCAAAAAGCTGTCGATAGCGTTAATGCTGGTAAGCTGCCATTCATGGAAGAGGGCGGCGAGAAGCTCTTGAAGCAAGTTACGAAAAGTAAAAAGCTACAAGCCTCTAGTGATATCGCCTCAGTTCGGAATTCAAAAGTTGTAGTAATGGTAATCGGCACACCGGTTGACGAGCACTTGAATCCTCGAGTCCACGACATCTTTCATGCGCTTAAAGATATTGAGGCCGAGCTACAAGACGACCAACTGCTGGTAATGCGCAGCACCTTGTACCCGGGAACTACCGACAAAGTACACGCCTATTTGCAGCGCAAAGGTAAAAAGACACTGGTGGCATTTTGCCCAGAGCGGATTGTAGAGGGCAAAGCACTTACTGAGCTGCATGAACTGCCGCAAATTGTGGCCGGTTGTACGCCTGAAGCCCAAAAAGAAGCTACCGAGCTTTTCTCTGTGCTCACCAATAAGGTAGTAACCGTACAGCCAAAAGAGGCCGAGCTCGCCAAGCTGTTCACCAACACCTGGCGCTACATTAACTTTGCTATTTCCAACCAGTTCTACATGATCGCTAATACCGACGGACTGGATTTTTACAAAATTTACGATGCCATGACACAAGACTACCCACGGCTAAAAGCCTTCGCTAAAGCTGGCTTGGCTGCCGGTCCGTGCTTATTCAAGGATACTATGCAGCTTGCAGCATTCAGCTCAAACGACTTTTTCTTGGGCCACTCAGCAATGCTTATTAACGAAGGCTTGCCCGGCTACGTGGTTGAGTCCATGTTGGCCAAGCAGGACCTATCCGACAAGACGGTAGCTGTATTGGGCATGGCTTTTAAGGCTAATAATGATGACCCTCGCGAAAGCCTTTCGTACAAGTTGATGAAGCGCCTGGACTTTGAGGCCAAAGAAGTTTTGTGCAACGATCCGTATATTAACGACCCTCGATTTGTGCCGCTCGACGAAATTAAAAAACGTGCAGATATTATTGTAGTGGCAACGCCCCACAAGGACTACGCAGATATCGACTGGGGCAATAAAGAGGTTATCGATATGTGGAATTACTATGGCAAAGGAGGCCTAATTTAATGAAAATCGTATTTACTGGCGCAGCAGGCTTTATTGCTGGTTACACCGTTGAAGAACTACTAAATCATGGTCACGAAGTGATCGGCATCGACAACTATTCCAAGTATGGAAAGTTGGAAAAAAGTTATGATAACCACCCAAATTACACCTTTATTGAAGGCGACGCTAAAGACGTTGAACTGATGAAAAAAGCCGTTGAAGATGCCGACGTTTTGGTAGCAGGCGCTGCTATGATTGGTGGTATTTCATACTTCCACGAATTTGCGTACGAATTGCTGGCCGAGAACGAACGCATTACCGCTGCTGCATTTGACGCTGCTATTTGGGCTCATAAAGAGCGCAAGCTGAAGAAGATTTTGGTGATGTCATCCTCGATGGTATATGAATCTACCACTGAATTTCCAACGCCTGAAACAGCTATCCAATCTTCTCCACCCCCTGTTTCGACCTACGGTTTCCAAAAACTAGCTTGCGAATACTTCGCTAAAGGCGCCTGGGAGCAGCATCAACTGCCGTTCACCATTGTGCGTCCATTTAACTGTGTGGGTATTGGCGAAAAACGCGCTATCAGCGATACCGAAATCTTCTCGGGCAACGTAAAATTGGCCATGAGCCATGTAGTGCCAGACCTGGTGCAAAAGATTGTAAAGGGTCAAGACCCATTGCATATTTTGGGTGATGGCAAACAGGTTCGCCACTACACCTACGGCGGTGACCTAGCTCGTGGTATCCGTTTGTGTATTGAAAAAGAAGAAGCGCTCAACAACGACTTCAACATTTCAACACCGCAATCTACCACTGTTCTGGAATTGGCCGAAGCAATCTGGAAGAAATTGAACGGCGACAAGCCATTTAGCACCGTATCCGACAAGCCATTTGATCACGACGTACAACTACGCGTGCCCAACACCAACAAGGCAAAAGAAGTTTTGGGCTACGAGGCTACTACTTCGCTAGACGAAATGCTCGACGAAGTTATCCCTTGGATCAAGGAACAAGTCGAGAATGGCAACATCTAAAGTAGATTTGTTGCACATTGTTGTACCAGTGTACAACGAGGGCGAGAACTTTGACCGTTTGTATCAAGAGATACAAAATAAGATTTCTGTGCCCAAAGAATTGATCGTGGTGTACGATTTTGACGAAGATAATACCGTGCCTGTGGCGCGCAAAGTTGCCAAAAAAGACCCTACGGTTAAGTTGATAAAAAACACTATTGGCCGCGGGGCGCTCAATGCCATAAAAACTGGCTTCAACGCTGTTGAGGCCGGCCCGGTATTGGTAGTTATGGCCGATTTAGCTGATGATCTGAGCGCGGTAGACCCAATGCTGCAAAAGTATAGCGAGGGCGCGCAACTGGTGTGTGGCAGTCGCTATATGAAGGGCGGCAAGCAAATTGGTGGTCCACTGCTTAAGCGCACCATGTCGCGTATTGCGGGCACATCGCTGTATTATTTGCGCCGCTTTCCAACGCACGATGTAACCAATAACTTCAAGTTATACGACAAAGCCCTGCTCAACGATATTACTATTGAAAGTACCGGCGGATTTGAAGTTGCCATGGAAATCACCGTGAAAGCCTTCAAAAAAGGCGCGGTAATTACAGAGGTGCCAAGTACTTGGCGTGATCGTACAGCGGGTGAGTCTAACTTTAAGCTTTGGAAGTGGTTGCCGTCGTACTTGCGTTGGTACCGTCTGGCTGCGTTTTAAAAATGTAGCGCTGGTACACCAAGTAAGTCCACGACATTTGTATAGCCACTGCCAAAACTTTGGCAACGGTATAGCGCACGCCAAAGTGGCCGGTAACACCAATAAAAGTGATGGTAAATAGATAGTTGCAGCCGAGCAGTGCGCCATATAGAGCCATATGTCGTCCCAACTGAGTGTTCTCGGTTGCTTGAAAGGTCCAAAAACGATTCATCAAAAAGTTGTAAATAATTGATGTCCAATACGAAATAGTGGCACCAATAATCACGTTAATCCCTAGCACACCATGCAAGAACACCAACAGCAGAAAGTCCATTGCAAACGTGCTGCCGCCCACAAATATATACCGCACAAAATGATGCCGATATAGACCAAGCAAATGGTGTTTTACGTGTCGCATACTCTTGGTACAAGTATAGCAAAAAATCCCTGAAAACCTCTAGCTCCAGGGATTTTTTGCATTGGTAGTACACCCGCTAGTGCTTGAGCAAGCTGTGCAGGTACACGCCGTAGCCGCTTTTTTTGAGATCTTCAGCTAGATCTACCAGTTGTGCGTCGTCAATGTAACCTTCTTGCCAGGCAACTTCTTCAATGCAGCCAACCTTAAGACCAGTGCGCTTTTCAACGACTTCTACAAATTGCGACGCATCGGTCATAGATCCAAAAGTGCCAGTGTCGAGCCAGGCTGTGCCACGGTCCATGGTTTGCACGTGCAACTTGCCGCGCTTAAGGTATTCTTCGTTAACAGTGGTAATTTCTAGCTCGCCACGAGCGCTGGGCTGAATATTTTTAGCAATTTCTACCACGTCGTTATCATAAAAGTACAGGCCAACCACCGCGTAATTAGACTTAGGCTCCTCTGGTTTCTCTTCGATAGAAACAGCCTTCATGTTGTGATCGAACTCTACCACACCGTATCGTTCAGGGTCAGAGACGGGGTAGGCAAAAACGGTGCCGCCATCGGTGGTGGTGCACTCCTTGAGGCTGTCGCCAAAACCGTGGCCGTAAAAGATGTTGTCACCCAAAACCAAGGCAACTTTGTCGTCGCCAATAAATTCTTCACCAATGATAAAGGCTTCGGCTAGACCGTTTGGCTGAGGCTGCACGGCGTACGTAAATTCGCACCCCAGTTGCGATCCATCACCCAGCAGACGCTTGAACTGATCTTGATCTTGCGGCGTGGTGATGATCAAGATCTCGCGAATGCCAGCCATCATCAAGGTAGACAACGGGTAGTACACCATTGGCTTGTCGTAAATGGGCATGAGCTGTTTGGAAATGCCTTTGGTAATTGGATACAGACGAGTGCCGGATCCACCGGCCAGAATAATACCTTTCATGTGCTACTCCTTTGTTTCGTTGGCAATATAGTCGCGCAGGCCATCGCGCCAGTCGGGAAGTGTAAAGCCCGAGGACTCTATTTTCTGCAAATCCATCGTACTTTGCAAGGGGCGAGGTGAGGCATCAGGTTTATTAGCAAAGTAATCGGCGGTAGTAACATCGGTCACTTGCAGATCATCGCGGCCTAAATCTTTGAAAATTTCGCGGGTGATGTTGGCCCACGATGCCGGTTCGCCGCCATCGCTGAGGTTGTAGGTGCCAAATGGTGCGTTCGTTTTTAGCACGTGGTCAATGGCGCTGGTAAGAGTTTTGGTAAAGGTAATACGGCCAACTTGGTCGCCTACTACCGATGGCGAAATGTTCTTTTGAGCTAAGCCAATCATGGTGCGCACAAAGTTTTGGCCTTCGCCAATCAACCAGCTGGTGCGCATAATGTAGTGTTTTGGTGCTACGGCTGCGGCGATTTCGCCAGCGGCTTTAGTTTGAGCATACACGCCCAAGGGGCTGAACGGCTCGTCTTCGGTGTGTGGTGACTTGGTGCCGTCAAAAACGTATTCGCTCGAAATGTGCACTAGGGTAATGTTGTGTTCGCTAGCCACTCGGGCCAGATAGCCAACGGCTACAGCATTAACTTGCCAAGAGGCTACACGTCCGTCCGCAGATTCGGCGCCATCAACGTTCGTAAAAGCGGCGGCGTTCAAAATAACGTCAACGGTGCTCCAATCGTATGCCATAACGGATTCTTGGTTGGTGATGTCGAGCTCTTCTCGGTCAACTTTTACCGCATTCGGGTACAGGTTGCCCAACGAAATTCCGAGCTGTCCTTTAGCGCCAATGATGATAAAGCGTGCGTCGTTCATTTAGACTCCTAACTGTTTTTTAAGTTCTGCGAGCATCGGGTGGTTCTTGTCTTTGTCGGAGAGCTCGGCTTGGTCAAGCGGAATCGGCCACTGGATAGCCAGATCTGGGTCGGCCAAGTTCACAAAGGTGTACTCTGCGTCTGGGCTCCAGTGGGCGTTTACCAGGTACGTGTAAACGGTGTCGGGTTCTAGTGTCTGGAATGAGTTGCCTACGCCTTTGGGTACGTAAATTGCGGTATTTGGAGCGATTTCAACAGTTTCGATTACGCCAAATGTTTCGCCGGGACGCAAATCTACCAGGGCAGCAAAGACTTTGCCGTTGGCGACTGAAATGTATTTGTCCCATGGTTCGGCGTGAATGCCACGCACCACACCGGCAGTCTTGTTGAACGAAATGTTATTCTGCACTGGGCCAAAATCGGGCAGGCCCAAAGCCACCATTTTCTCGCGCTGCCAGTTTTCTTTAAACCAGCCGCGGTTGTCGCCGTGCACCGGCAGATCCAGCACCAGTAAGCCGGGAATTTTAGTAGGGTGAACTGCTAGTTCGTTGGGTTTGTCCATAGTACTCCTTATAAACCGTGAATTTTTGCTACAAATAATGCGGCCAGCGATTGGCAATCATAAAAAAGCTCTTGACTAACCATAGCTTCAATTTCGGACATGGACGCGAATCGGTGCTGAATAATGTCTTCTTCGTCGTCGCCGTTTTTTGGTGTGCCACTCACATTGCGTGCCAGAAAAATATGGAACGGAACGTTGGCGATGCCTACGGCTTCATATTGCACGCCCAAGTGTGTCCAGTCGTCGCTGGTCAGACCAGTCTCTTCCATGAGTTCGCGTTTGGCCGCAACCAATGGATCTTCGCCGTCGGAATGCCCAGCGGGAAGTTCCCAGTTTACTTTGTCGATGGTGTAGCGGTAGTTTTGTTGTACCAAAACTTGGCCATCAGCATTGGTGGCAATAATAATGACCGTTGGATGGTGCAGGCTTACCACGCTGTAAGTGAGCGGCTTGCCACTTTTGGTAACAACCTCGTCGCGACGAACAGAAATCCACGGCGTGTTGTAAACCTCTTCGGAAGACAGCGTTTGCCAGCGGCTCATTTACTGACCCTGCTTGGCGTAGGCGGCTTCAACCGCCTCTTTGTCGGCCTTCCACCAGGCTTCGTTTGCTTTGTACCAGTCGATGGTTGCTTCCAGGCCTTCACGCAGGTTGGTGTATGTAGGAGTCCACCCTAATTCGGTGCGCAATTTGGTTGAGTCAATAGCGTAGCGCTGGTCGTGGCCCGGACGGTCGTTTACATGATCGTAGGCATCTTTGGGCTGGCCCATCAGTTCCAAAATAGTTTCTACCACGTATTTGTTGTTCTGCTCGCCATTGGCGCCAATCAGATACAATTCGCCCACGCGACCTTTGTCTAAAATAGCGTGCACGGCAGAGTTGTGGTCGTCGACGTGGATCCAGTCGCGCACTTGCTCCCCGGTGCCGTACAGCTTAGGGCGAATGCCGGAAAGGACGTTGGTAATCTGGCGGGGAATGAATTTTTCAATATGTTGGTAGGGGCCGTAGTTGTTTGAACAGTTGCTCAGCGTAGCCTTAACGCCAAATGAGCGAACCCAGGCTTTTACCAAAAGGTCGGAGCCAGCTTTGGTGCTGGAGTAGGGGCTTGAGGCGTTATATGGGGTGTTTTCGGTGAATTTTGCAGGATCGTCAATTTCTAGGTCGCCGTATACTTCGTCGGTGGAAATGTGGTGTAAGCGCTTGTTGTGCTTGCGAACGGCTTCCAAAATGGTGGCGGTGCCAACCAGATTAGTCTGTATGAACGGCCACGGATTGCGCAGCGAGTTGTCGTTGTGTGACTCGGCAGCAAAGTGCACCACAATGTCGGTCTCGCCCACTAATTTGTCCATAAGATCGGCATCACAGATGTCGCCGGTTACAAAATTGATCTTTTCCAATACAGGTTCCAGCGTTTGTGGGTTGCCGGCGTAGGTGAGTTTGTCGATAACAGTGATGTCGTATTCGGGTCGGTTGGCAAGCGTGTACAATACAAAGTTTGCACCAATGAATCCCGCACCGCCCGTAACTAAAAGTTTCTTGTTCATAGGCTTATTATACAATAGATTAAACTGTTATCGTTGTAGTTTTATGGGAAGCGTTACCATATATTTTCTACAACAATCTACCGAGCGAACATATATTAGTATTGCAATAAGTGTTGAGAAAAGGAGAAGCCAAATGCATATGGATGATCAGCTAGATAATACTAGAGATAGGTATAATTTTTATAGCCCAAAAGTGTTAATGGGGACGGTCGGTATTTTTAATAGTGTACTTGACCCTTACTCAGTGCTTATTGGCGACAAAATAAAACTTGGACGTAACAATGTATTTTATCCAAATGTGATTATCGAGTGTACAGATTTCGGTGAGATTTCTATAGGCAATGATAATACGTTTTACCCGGGAACATATGTTTTTAGCTCGGAAGGAAGTATTGTCATAGGCGATAGCAACGAGTTTGGGGTAGGAGGCTGTACGATTAGGGCAAATATGCCTGAGGCAGATATACGAATAGGTAATAACGGGCGATACTGTGGTGGGGCTGACATTATGGGTCAGACTACATTGGGCAATGGCAGCCAAATACTCGGTAATATTACCGTACAAAGCTGTGCGTTAGCGGCGGGTGGAACGTTTAAAGACCCTGACCCAGATAAGCGTGCCTCAGTTCTCAAGGGATATGGACTGGCACGGGGTATTGCACTTTCTGTAGGTGAGGTGCTCAATGGGATGGGTAATTTTGCGGAAGGTAAAGTTGAGCAGCAAAGTGCTTATCATCCAAAGAAAAGCTAGGCAGATCAGATTAAGTAGTCCATAGGTCTTGGAGTTACCAAGGGTATAGCGTCCTGTGTTATGTATGGCGGTATATGATGAGGGCTATCTGGATACCCCCCGATAACGTGGAGCATTGCGGCCCGACCGAGGTAAGGAGCCTCTGTCATTTTTCCAGGTAATGCACAGATATAATTAGGAGCTGCTTCAAATATTTGGACATTCAAGCTCTGCGTATCTTTGTGGCTTGTGTAGATATCAGGTTTACAGCAGGCAATGGCTGTAAATTGACCCTCAAAATGCGGCAGAGAACCTTGTGGCATCATACCCAAAACAGCATTGCGTACAAGATTTTCTTTACTAGGTGTAATTGCGTAATCGGGTTGCGACAGTTCAATGCCATCTCGATTTACACCGACAATGCTTGCTTTGCCATGGCTCATGACACCTGCTTCGCCACTGCCCATGTAGAAATAGTTATCTCTGAATAATCGCGGCGCTACGAGGAGATGAGCTTTAAAATATCGCATCAGCAACTCATGACCCGTAAGCTCCTTGTGCAATAGTCGTATTCCGGCCCCGCTTGTTAAAAGAAAACGATTCGAGCGCAGCATTTGTCGTTCTCCGTTGGAGTTGACTATATCTGCAGATGTGTCAGTTTGGGGCATAAAGTTAGCACCAGTTAGAATTCGGCCCCCCGAGTCTATGATGTAACGGGCTAACTTTTGACATAAAGTAACTGAGTTAACACTTTTATCTTTAACCTCGAATGTAGTATGAACCCCAGCTGTTCTTACTTCCAGATTTGCACGTTGTGAAGCGGAAAGTTCAGAAGATATTACGCCTGCCTTCCCCCAGCGGTAAAGCGCCTTGTGGACTAGATGATCCTCAGAAAACAGTGCGAACGATTTTGTATGGTCTATGCTCTCAGGGGCAAAGTCGACAATCGCATCATGGCCATACAAAGTACGCTCGGTTACTCGTAGAGCTTCTTCCTCGTCTTCTACTGCAACTGCGTGATACGTTCCTGCATGAAGCCATCCCTCGTTCTTTGTGGTAGCTCCGTTGGCTAAGGTCCCACTCCTCTCAACCACACATACCGACAGGCCTTGGTCTATCAATTCTTTTGCGGACCAGAGACCAGCTATGCCTGCGCCTACTACGGTAACATCGTGCTGTAAAGTTTCCATGGGCAGGGTTATAACATAGGCTGCCTCGGGTAACAAGTAGTTTAGTGTAGCTTAAACTTCTTGATAGTCTGAAAATTAAGCATGTAAACTTGGGATTCTCGAACTAAACGAAACTCTTTAATCGTTTCTTGAAACTTAACTGTTGTACCTAATAAGGTATTTCTAATCTTATCTAGATCAGACTTTTCTTGAAATTTACAGATTGTGGTGTGAATTATTGCTGGTGGTTGCTTTGTGTTTGGCAATAGATTCACCCTGCTCATAAAGGCGCTTCGAATACGCTGAAATGCACCGTTATCATGACCTCGCACTATGATTGCTGCAGGGTGAACCTCAAGAGTATCAAAAGTTATTTGAATAGGAGGTTGACTTCGTAGCGACTCGATAATTGCTTCCATGTACTCTTTCTGAATGCTAGCGAAAAGGGCATCCTTATCCATGTCGTAGGAAGACGTTGGCGTAAGCCAATCTAAGAGAGTGACATGTAGCGATGGCCCTGGAGCTGCCCACACAATGCCTGGATGCTTCTCGATTAGAAGTTTCTGCAGAGATTCAATATTCTCTTGATTTTCTACGGATACCCCGGCATTAACTATGTAGCCAACAGCTTGTTCGTTGACGTTTACTGGAATTGTAGCTTGAGCCGACATGGAATTCTGCGAGTTATTGGCCCATTGCGGTTTTAACTTTGGCGACTAACGCGTCCAATGTTGTTTGGTCGTGAGCTTCGGCATTCAAGCGCAACAGCGGTTCGGTGTTGCTGGCACGAATGTTGAACCAGCTGCCGTCATCAAAATTGATGGTAAGGCCGTCGAGCGTGTCTTGCTGGCCATCGGCAAACGCATTGGTAACCCGCTGAATTACCGCAGCTTTGTCCTCTACGGTAAAGTTGGTTTCGGGAATGGCAGCGTAGCGGGTGTATTGTTGGCGCAGTTCAGACAATTTTTTGCCTGACAAACCCGCCACATACAGACCAATAACGGCGGCGATCAAACCAGAGTCAGCATACCAGTTGTCACGGAAATAAAAGTGACCGCTGGCTTCGCCGCCAAATGGGGCGTCCGTTTTGCGCATGGTTTGCTTAATAAAGGCGTGCCCAACGCGTTCGCGAACGGCTGTGCCACCTTTTTCGGCAACAATTTCGGGAACTGACTTGCTGTTGCGAGCGTCGTAAACAATGGTGGCGCCTGGGTTTTGCTGCAGGAAGTAATCGGCCAGCATTGCAGACATGACGCCGCCGGTAAGTACGGTGCCGGTTTCGTCGATCAGGAATGCGCGGTCGCCGTCGCCGTCAAAGGCAACGCCGCCGTCCAGGCTCATTTCTTTGATTTTGGCAATGAGGTCGGTAAGCGTCTCAAATTTGAGCGGGTTCGCGATGTGGTTGGGGAACGTGCCGTCCAATTCAAAGTACATTTCTTCGACTTCAAAAGGTACGTATGGTTCAAGCTCTGGGAAGATTTTGCCAGCCATGCCGTTACCGGCGTCCACGGCCAGGCGCAGTGGCTTGAGCTTGCTGGCATCAATGAATGACAAGACGTGCTGAATCCAGGCCTCGGTGGTGTCTTGCTCGGACACAGTGCCTTGGGTGGTTGCTGGCGTAAAGTCACCCTTTAGAACCATGTCACGAATTTCGAATAAACCTGATTCCTGACCAATTGGCTTGGCCTCCTCGCGGCACAGTTTGATGCCGTTGTCGGCGCCGGGATTGTGGCTAGCAGTAACCATGGCGCCTCCGGCCAGACCGTATTTGCCTACCGCAAAATAAATCATGTCGCTGGTGACTTGACCGATGTCCATCACGTCGCGGCCTTGGCTGCGCAGGCCTTCTATAACAGCTGCGGCCAATTCTGCAGAGTCAGGGCGCATGTCGCGGCCAACAGCCACGGTTCCCTCTGTTGGCAGCCAGCTGCCCAGGGCTGATCCCACTAAACGGGCAACTTCTGCAGTGAGTTCCTCGCCAACTTTTCCGCGAATGTCGTAAGCTTTAAAAATGTTCGTAATGTCTGCCATATATCTCCTTGTCGTGGATGGTTACGCTAGATAACTTCTTAAGTATATCATTAGCTGGGCTTGCCTATCTTGGGCGGCTTGGTATGATAGGGGAATGATAGTAGTAATCATTGCAGGAGGGTCCGGGTCTCGTCTGTGGCCACTGTCCACCCCCGCTTTTCCAAAACAGTTACTTAAGGTAAATGGCGATAACCGTACGCTGTTACAAAACACCTACGAACGTGCTCGCCAACTAACTGATGCTGACAAAATTTACGTGGTTCCCGAGGCAACGTTGATGCCGCATATTAAGGAACAATTGCCCGATTTTATAGATGAGAATTTTGTGGTTGAACCCGCTCGTCGCGGCACAGCGCACTGTATTTTGGCTGCGTTAGACCACATCAGTAAGCGCCACGACGCCGACGAGCCGATCGCCGTGTTGTCTGCCGATCACTACGTTCGCGACGTCAATGGCTTTGCGCACAGCTTTAAGGTTGCCTACGAGGCCTCTAGCGAGCAAGGGCGCATCGTATTGGTTGGCGTGGAACCAGATCATCCCGCAACTGGTATGGGTTACATCCAGAAAGACACATTACTCGATGAAGACAAATTTGTATTTAATGTGCATTCATTCAAAGAGAAACCAGATTTTGAAACGGCCAAGGGTTACGTTAAAAGCGGCAATTATTTGTGGAACTGCGGATATTTTGTAGGCTCGATCAACACCTTTCGCCAGGCAATGCAAGCCGACGCGCCAGAATTGCTAGCCAGTTTCGAGCAATTGCAATCTGCCACCCCCGAAAACTACGAATCAACTTATTTGCAGTTCGAGAATATTTCGATTGACTACGCCTTGATAGAGAAAGTCCACAATTTGCTGGTGGTGCCGGCTAGTTTTGACTGGATGGACCTGGGTTCATTTAGTGACTTGCACAAGGCTGCCGACCTGGACGAAGCCAACAACAACTTGCAGGGCTTGGTTGAGGTTGAAGAGGTAGAGAACGCTTTTATTCAAAACCAAGAAGATAAACCGGTGGCGGTGATTGGCCTGGACAATATCGTGGTAGTGAATACGCCAAACGGTATTCTGGTGGCTCGCAAAGATCTCAGCCAAAAAGTTGGTGACGTTAGCAAGCGTTTCAAGAAGTAACACCTCTGTTTTTTAGCGCCCACATGTAAAACTTCTCTTGCACAGCTTATATTCAGAATATTATGTTTGCAAACTAAGGGAACCACGTGTATGATTGCTGCAACGTAACACAAATACGAGGAGCTATACGTGGGGATTCTAACGGCGCTGCAACGCACCTATAAAACAATAGGCGCGCAAAAATTCTTATATCAACGTGCGGGATTATTAGCATTTTTGGCAGTCTTTCTTGCCACTCTAATTGCTCCGTCTGCTTATGCTTTGGAGGACACGGTTAAACAGGCTGCGCAATCGCATGCCGCCAACAGTCATGTGCGCGAAACGCCAAAACAAGTGGCGCCAAAACAGGACTATGCCGGGCCGATTGCCACGGCCAAGACTTCTAATACGCCAGCGGCCGATTATACCGCCAAAACTGGTGCGTCTACGGTATTAGGGCTGCAAAACAGCACTACCTCGCAGAGCAGTCCGCTACAGGGTGCTACCGTTGCAAGGAAATTCAAAGCCGAAGAGCTAACAGACAAGCGCACGGCAGACACGGCCACGTATCGTAATACTGACGGCTCGTACACCACCAAAAAATACAGTTCACCTAAGTTTTATAAGAAAGATGGCAGCTGGCAGACCATTGACACTTCGCTGGTAGAAGACAAAAATGCGGGTGACTCGGGCAACGTGTTTGGCAAATTGTGGGGCCAAGCTGAATCTGTTTTTACCAGCACTAACACCTATACGGTATCTGGCAATGACTGGCAGGCCCGATTTGCGGCGAGCGATGCCGGGCAAGGCATGGTTCGTATTAAACAGGGTGATAGTCAGGTTGGGTTCTCACCCGTGAATGCCGCCAGTGTTACACCAGTCATTACCACTACCGATGGCACGCAATTTGTGCGTTATCCAAATTTGTGGCCTGGCGTGGACGTGGAATACGCAGTTCACTCTGACCGGGTGAAAGAAAACATTATTATCAAAAATAAAGATGCCACACGTCGGGTACAGTTTGCAGTTACGGGCGCGTCCTTGAAGACTACGGGTAGTAAAACCGGGGCACAGTACACTATTGACGGTGCGTTGGGTGATGGTTGGGGTGTTGCGCCGGCCAACTTAATCCTAAACAACTTTGGTCTAGAGACAGACCACAGCAAATTTAGCCAAAGCTATGCCGACGGCAAAATTACAGTGGCAGTAGACAATGATTACGTGCAGGGCTTACCAGACAAAGCTTTTCCGATGGTGGTTGACCCAACGTATACCAGCCCGCCCGTGTACTTTGGTACTCGCGCTGGCGGCAATTACGTGTCATTCAAGAGTGACGGCTACGTTTGTTATTCCAACGAATGCAACTTGTATGCTGGATCGCTGATAGATTCAAACAACACCTGGCAGACCTGGCGCGGCGCGTTCTTTAGCGACTACAGCTTTTTGAAGGGCAAGCAAATAGACGCCGCCACACTACACCTGACGCAGCGTAGCGGCGTAAGCTTTTATGTTGGCACCACGGCCACACAAGGATTCAAGGCCTACTATGCCGGCTGCTTAAGCTATAACTGCGCCACCGGAACTCCCAGTGCCACGGTGAATATTGCCAGCTCCGGTGACCTGGATGTAAAGAGCATCTATACCAATCTTACGGGAGCCAATGATTACGGCGGCTGGCTGATGGTGCAGGGCACCGAAGTAAATAGCGGCGCTACTACTTTCAAAAACTTTGATCCAGACAATAGCTACGTTAGCTTTACGTACACCGACATTCTGCCTTCGCCATCCATTCTGTCACCCACTGTTAATCAGGTGTATGTGGATCCGCAGGTATCGTTTACTTCCAGTACGCACTATCTTTCGGGCACGGCATTGCAGTACAGCTTTTGCGTGAGCACCGCGGGTGGTTGTAATGGCGCAGTGATGGTGTCGTCTCCGAATGCCAGCTCGCAGTGGACGATTCCCGACGGTATTTTGCAGGATGGCTCCACGTACTATGTGCAGGCTCGCACGTATGACCCAACCAATCAGGTGTATAGCGCCTACGGCGCGTCGGTGCCGTTCCGCATAGATGACCGCACGGGTAAAGACAGCACGCAAACATACGATAATTTAGGTCCGGTGCAGGCAGACCTGGCAACCGGCAATGTGAGTACCAGCGCCAGTAGTCATACATCCAGTGCACTGGGTGGGGACTTGGGCGTGAGTCTTAACTACAATTCGCCGGTCAAGTCGCGCAAAGGACTGATTGGCCAGTACTACAACAACCAGACGCAAAGTGGCACGCCAGTGTTAACGCGCACAGATCAGAATATTAACTTTGACTGGTCTACGGGCTCGCCCTACGCCGGCACAATAAATACCGATGGCTATTCTGCCAGATGGACGGGATATTTTGTGGCCCCGGTAGACGGAGCGTACTATTTTGGTGGCTTCAATGACGATGCTATGAAAGTAATTGTGAACGGCACGCAAGTGTACAACAACAGTGGCTGCTACAGCGCCGCGTGTTACGATGCCTCGATCACGCTTACGGCCGGGCAGGTGGTTCCTTTGCAGGTTGACTACAGCGAAGTGAGCGGGCCATCGTATGCAAAATTGTACGTAAAAGGTGCGGTCAGCGAGCAGCCGGTGCCAAACGACTGGCTCCAAACGGGTGTGCGCGACGTGAGTCAGCAATATGGCTTAACTGGTACGTATTACACCGATCCCGGCACGCATGATTTTAACGACGCCAACAAACAGCTATTTTTGCAGCGCAAAGATTCGTTGGTGAGCTTTAACTGGGGCTACGGATCGCCGGTAGCGGGCGGCACTACCGATGCGTTCATGGCTCGCTGGACAGGCTATATTACGGTGCCTACCACCGGTACGTACTACTTTGGGTCGCAAAGCGACGACGGCTCGCGTATTACCATCAATAGCACGCAGGTATACAGCAAATGGAATAACAGTTCGTTGGACGCAACGCCACAATACGGGTCGTCGGTAACGTTAACGGCGGGCCAGTCGGTGCCAATTACGGTGGATTACTTTGAAAGTAACGGTCCGGCCGCTATGTACTTATGGACTAAGGGCGCGGTGGGTGAGCAGATTGTACCGTCTACCTGGCTGAGCGCCAAAGCGCAGGTGTTACCAGCGGGCTGGAACTTGGGCATAGACCCCAACGGCAGTGTTTCGTACGATCACCTGAACACTACGCAAAACAGCGTCATTTTGTACGACTCAACCGGTAGTACACATGAATATACCTGGGCGAACGGCGCCTACAAACCACCGGTGAACGAAGGCGGCACGCTGGCTCGGAACACAGATGCAACATATACTTTTCAGGATACCGATGGTCGGACGTACATCTTTAACGCCGATGGAACGCTGGCGTCGCTCACCAGCCCAACTGACGACCTGCACCCGGCAGCGTTGCAATATGTCTACAACGGAACGCCGTCGCACTTGACGCAGATTTTGGACGGCGTGAGCACAAACCGCTGGGCCAAGGTGTATTACAGTGGCGACAGCAACTGTGGCACCTCACCAACCGGCTTTGACGGCGCGGCACCAAGCGGCATGCTCTGTGCAGTCAAAACAAATGATGGCCGAGCCACCTACTTCTTTTATAAATCCGGCAATTTGGCTCGCATTCAAATGCCGGGCAATGAAATGACCGATTATGGCTACGACACGCTGGGCCGCATTGTGAGCGTTCGCGATTCTGTGGCAAACGATGCGATTGCCGCTGGCGTGCGATCCGATGACGCCACGGCTAACACCGAACTAGCCTACGACAACATCGGCCGAATTATTACGGTAACGCAGCCGGCCGCCACGGCAGGAGCGGCCCGCACTGTACACTCAGTGCAGTACTATGCCGCGGCTAATCCGTTGGCGCTCAAACGCTACTACAGCACAGCATTAACAGATAGCGCAGCGGCCACGAACACGCCAACCGGCAGTTATAGCTACGAAACAACATTAGGATATCTGGACACGGTGCCAGCCTCTGGGGTGCACACGCTGTATAGCTGCAAGGTAAATAATGACGAGTTCACCTCGTTGCAAAGCAACTGCGAAGGCCAAACATTTGTGGGTGTGTTGGGCGCGGCGTTCGACAGCGCACCAAGCGGGCTGGCGTCGGTACCTTTGTATAGATGTACGGTAAATAGCGAACATTTTGACTCTAACGATCCAACTTGTGGCGGACAAAATGTGGAAGGGCTGATGGGCTACTTGCTGGCCGGCCAAACACCACTCACGTCTTCGTACACGCTGCAGCATGTGGTTGGTTCCAGCGAACCCAATGGCTTTACGCGCCGCGTCCAGTACGACAACCTGTATCGAACCACGGCCGACACAGACGTGGCCAACCTAACGGATACCACCGAATGGGATGCAACCAAAGACCTGGTGCTCAGTACTACTGACGAAACAGGCCTCAAGAGTACTACCATTTACGACGACGAAGACCGAGCAATCAGCCAGTACGGCCCTGCGCCTGCGGCTTATTACGGCACCGATCGCAAGCCTTTGAGTACCTATGCAAATCAGGTAGCGCGTACCGACACCGCCTATGACCAAAACATGTCGGGCCCGGCAACCACCTACTACACCTACAGCACCACCACCAAAACGCTGGTTGGCGCACCCAAGGCGCACGGCACCAATATTAGTGGCGCCACCAGTACCAACCTGAATACCACGTTTAGCACGTCGCCCATTAGCGGTACTACTACCAACTGGGGATTTCGCGCTACAGGTCGCATAAAGTTGCCAAGCACCGGCACCTATAGCTTCCGCGCGTACTCTGACGGCGGTGTGCGAGTGTATATAGACGACCAATTACTGTTTGACGACTGGAACGATGGCGCAGCCCGCTATCACGCATACTTTAGCTACACCGCGCCCGATACCAACTCGCATCGCTTGCGCATCGAGTACTTCCACACCACCAATACGCCAGCGTTTGCGCTATACATGACGCCTCCTGGTGGCAATGTGGCCAACGAGACATCGGTGATCAACAGCTACATCTCGCCGGATTACAGCTTGGCCACGTCAGCGACATCGTATGATAGCACACTAGGTAACAACACAGTTATAAACAATTACGGTAACAATCCAGAATATGGTTTAGTACAGTCTACCACTGTGGATCCTGCTGGGTTAAACCTTACAGGTACTAGTTCTTACGAGTCGCCTAGCAGCTCAACTTACTTACGACAGACTAGTAGTAGCTTGGCGGGTGATGCATCGGGCAACCCGTGGGTTACATACAACTACTACACCAGCGGCGAAACTCGTGATAACCCATGTACAACCGGAACAATCGAAGCGTATGACCAAGGCGGGATGCTCAAATCTACCGTGAACGCCAGCCCCAACAATGGCGCCACAGCGGGTATTACCAACGAAACGGTATATAACGACGCAGGCAGAGTAGTAGCAACCCGCACCGGAACTGAAAGCTGGACATGTACCACGTATGACACTCGCGGTCGCGCAAGCACTGTTGTAGTCCCGGCCTACAATGGTAAGGCGGCGCGAACCACAACCTACGACTACGCCGTGGGCGGTAATCCTTTGGTTGCAAGCGTAAGTGACAATTATGGGCCGCTTACCACCACATTGGACTTACTAGGACGTACGACTAATTACGTTGATGTGTATGGCGACGCCACCACAACCACCTATGACCAATACGGCAAAGTGACCCAGCGTGTCAGCGACGTAGGAACCGAAAGTTTCGACTACGACACCCTGAACCGGCCAATTGCCCAAAAACTAGATGGCACTACTTATGCCACTATCATCTACGACGCTTACAGTCGCGTAGATCATGTAAACTACCCGAACGCAGGACAAATGAAAATAGCACCGGGATATGACAGTATACAGCGTACCAACAGCTTGGCGTATACGCTAGGCGACGGCAGTACGTTGACCGACGCCGTGAATTTCACCCAAAGCAACCGCGTAAATAGCGAAACAGTTACATCGGGTAGTAATTCGCTGCAATCCAATTTTGGCTATGATGGTGCTGGCAGACTTACGTCGTCCAGCGTTGGCACACACAGTTACAGCTACGGTTTTGGCACCCAGAACACTACAACCTGCGGCACTGGCACAAACATGAATGCCAATTCCGGCAAAAACGGCAACCGCACCACCCAAACCATTGATGGTGTTACCACCAACTATTGTTATGACTATGCTGATCGCTTAGTGAGCGGCACTGGCAACGATCTGGGCGGAATCACGTACGACACCCACGGCAACATGACGCACCTGGGCACGCCAACCAGCACTAGCTCCGAAACCTACTTCTTTTACGATTCGTCTGATCGAAATAGTGGCATGGAGCAGTACGATGCCAATGGTAATGGCGAAGCCATGTACTACGACCGAGACGTAAATGGTAGCATTGTTGCTCGCTACGGTAGTAGTGTGTCCAACTGGGCCTTCACCTCTCGCGGTGACCTCTACTACGGCTACACTAGCGGCAAAGCTAGCTTTGTCCGAGACGCCAACTGGAACATTACTGAGAAGACGATCCCATTAGCCGGAGGCTTGCTATTGACTATAAAACCCCAAGAAACAGTCACAGCCAACAAACAACAATACAGTGCCAACGGCATCCTTGGTCGCACATTACTGACCACCAACGCAAGCGGCATTAATACCTCCACAGGAATTGGTCCTGCAAGTACCTTTGCCTACGATCCATTTGGCAATATGGTTGCAAGTAGCAACCATCCAGCCAATACTGCCAGTGGCAGTTATGGCTACGCCGGAACACTCCAAAAGATGACTGAAGTCAACCTGGCACTTGCTCTAATCCAAATGGGAGCGAGAGTGTATCTACCCACGCTGGGCCGCTTTACAAGTACAGACCCGGTACGTGGTGGCACGCCAAACAACTACACTTATGTCCTGGATCCTATAAACTATGCAGACTATACAGGTATGTTCGGATGGCACTCAATAACCAGCTGGGTTAAACAAAACATAAAGAAAATTGTCGCGGTGGTTATAGTTGTTGCTGTCGTGGCAGTAGCTATAGCGCTAGCGCCCGCCGAAGCTGTTGCAGGAGCAGTTGCTGCTATCGCAACAGTTGCCCGAGTGGCATCAAGCGCAATAAGCAGAGCTGGTCCAGCAATTGCTAGAGGCACAGCGAGCGCAGGTAAGGCAATCGCAGCAGCAGCAAGAGCTGCCCCGAAAGTGTTACCGAAGGCGGATCCGAGTAAGATACAGTCACTCGCACAGAAGGCACTTAACACGGTACGAGCTCAACTCCAAGGCGGTAGCAACCCCGGCGTTCCTATTATGGGGCCTGGTACCTCAAGAGCCTTAAGTGATCCTAGATTCCAGGCTCCATGGGTTAAAATGGGTGTTCCAGCAAAAGAGTTTGGAGAAAAAGGATATGATGTACACTATATGTTGAACACAATGACAGGTGAATGGGACCAATTGAAAGTAATTGTCCACTAGTATAAATAGAAGGAGTATGTAAATGATAGTTATAGCAAAGGGTAGTGAAGAGCCAACAGAGGAAAACTATTGGCTTGAGCCTGGGCAGCCCTACTTTGTGTACGCTATTACACAGCCGAAGACAAGTCCTCAGAAAACCACATACGCTATAAATATCTCTGAAGGAGCTACGGTTTACGATGTCCCCGCCGAGTTATTCAAGGTCGTAGACGACAGCCTTCCAGGAAATTGGAAGGAAGCCGAATATGATGCCTATGGTGTTTTGATGACTATAAAGACATTCCCCGAATGGGCACATGATAGTAGTTTCTTCTCAAAATTATGGGATGACGATCCGCAAACTGTCGAGATATTTAAGAAGTACGCAGAAGAATATCAAGAATTAGCTCAAAGATATAAATAAACAATCGTTGAGACCACGTTACGACAGCACCGTTAACAACTGAGACCTTTACCAGTCGGATGAATTTGACAGCAGCGGCACAACGTCAATTCCGGCAAAAACGGCAACCGCACCACCCAAACAATCGACGGCGTGACCACCAACTACTGCTACGACTACGCCGACCGTCTGGTTTCCGGAACGGGCAATGACCTGGGCGGCATCACCTATGACAGTCACGGCAATATGACGCACATTGGTACGCCAACCAGCACCAGTTCCGAAACCTACTTCTTTTACGACAGTTCCGACCGCAACAGTGGCATGGAACAGTACGACGCCAATGGCAATGGCTCGGCCATATATTACGACCGTGACGCCACTGGCCGCGTGGTGGCACGCTACGGCAGTAGCGTGTCCAACTGGAACTTCACCAGTCGCGGCGATCTGTACTACAGCTACGCTGGCAATGGATCACTGGTTCGTGACGCCAACTGGAACATCAAGGAAAAGACACTGCAGCTCGCTGGCGGTCTCATGCTGACTCTAAAGCCACAAGAAACAGTCACAGCCAACAAAAAACAATACAGTGCCAACAGTGTATTGGGCAGAACACTCCTCACCACTAATGCCTCCGGAACCAACACCAGTACCGGCATAGGCCCAGCCTCCACCTTCGCCTACGACCCATTTGGAAATATGGTAGCGGCCAGTGCCCGCCCAAGTAATACCTCGGATGGTAGCTACGGATATGGCGGAACACTCCAAAAGATGACTGAAACTAACCTAGCACTGGCCCCCATCCAAATGGGA